>NZ_JAOTGD010000008.1:0-75599 GCF_044427405.1 Streptococcus sp. 2020WUSS089
ACTGTAACTGGTTTTAGCCATTTCTTTTTCCTCCTTTATCTAACCTGAACAATTAGATTATATCAGGAAAAAGAAATGGAAGCTCAAAGCCTTGTCAGCCACCAGCATAGCTGGTGGTTTTCTTGTTTTTCTCTACGAGAAAAACTGGCTCGAAGCCATAACAGAAAACTTCGCTCATCTGGGCGAAGTTTTTTGATTTATGATTTCCACAAAACGATGGGTAAATTGAGCAGTCATTCCCCAGATATTTTCGGGTAGATTTTCATAAAAGGGAACGGAGCGTTTGTGATGACTGAAAGGATAGTTAACCCCACCTCTCAAACGTTCGAAAGGAAAGTCACAATCTGGGACAATCTGTGAATCCAGTTGATAATAGACAGGGGCCGTTTTTTGCAAGGTTTCTAGTGGAACTGTAAAGAATCGAGCCACTTCATCATTGGGTTGAAGGGTCTTCCAGTCCAGTTGAAGTCGTCCAACAAAACAACGAATCGTCGAGCGCCCGAAAACGAGATAATCAATTTCACCTAGCAATTCAACTTGTTCAGCTTGAATATCCAATTCTTCGATAACCTCACGAATGGCAGCTTCTTCTGCTGTCTCGCCTTCATCAATTCCACCACCTGGGAAGGAGACTTCTCCTGGTTGAGAAATGGACTCGCTCCGAATCTCATACAAGACCTGCCACTGATTGTCTGACCAGACTAAGGGCAAGAAGACTGCATAAGAACGTTTTTCACCCAATGGCTGGGGCTGATAGTCTTTCAATAATGCCTGCAATTGATCAGTCATGGCAACTCCCTACTAACTAGTGATTTGTGTTTATTTTAACGAATTTTGTGGCATCTGGCAAGAACTTTGTCTAGATAAAAAAACTGAGAAGTTTCCTTCCCAGTTCCTCATCTTATTTTCCTTTTAACATGCCCATAATGCCACGAGTCACCACGCGCCCAACTTCCCGTCCGACCTGGCTCATCAGGTTCTTGGTAAAGCGGTCCATCATGGAATCTGTTTTGCGACTGGCTGGCTGACTGGCTCTTTGAGCTGCTTTTGCTGCTTCTTTCTGGGCTTTTTCTTCCATTTTTGCAGCTTCCTTAGCTTCTTTTTCTGCCTGTTTTTCCGCCTCGGCCTGCTCTGCTTTTTTGATGAGTTCGGCTTCTTTGGCCTCTGTCATGGCTAAAATCTGCTCGTGGGCTGATTCACGGTTGACCGCGTCAGCATATTTTTCCATCAAAGGAGAGTTGTTGATGACAGACAAGAGGGCGCTCGGCTCGACCGTTCCAAGCATACTCTTCGGTGGATAAATCAAGACCCGATCCGCAAAGCTTGGTGTGCCGTCTGCTTGAAGGGTAGACACAACAGCTCCCCCCACCTGCAACTCCTGAATGACCTTAGCCAAATCCTCCCCACCTTCTTGACGGAAGGTTTCGGCAACAGTCGCAACTGTTTTGAGCTCTTTTGGTGTAAAGGCGCGAAGACCGTGTTGGATGCGATTTCCCAGCTGGGCTGCCACGCTATCAGGAATATCCGTCGGATTCTGCGTTACAAAGAAGACACCTACACCTTTTGAACGAATCAAACGAACAATTAATTCAATCTTTTCAAGAAGAACTTTTGGAGCATCTTTGAAGAGAACATGAGCCTCGTCAAAGAAGAAGACCATCTTAGGCTTGTCCAAATCACCCACCTCAGGCAGCACTTCATAGAGTTCTGACAAAAGGCTGAGCAGGACTGTCGAATAAAGAGTTGGTTGATTGAACAGCTCAGTAGCTTGAAGAACGTTAATAACACCACGGCCATCTTCTGCTGTACGCATCAAATCAGCAATGTCAAGGCTTGGCTCACCGAAGAAAATCTTACCACCTTGTTGCTCCAAAACGACCAGACTACGTAAGATAGCACCAACCGAACGAGCTGGAATATTTCCATAATATTGGCTCAGCTCTGCTGCATTTTCAGCCACAAAATTGAGCATGGCCCGCAGGTCCATCAGGTCAATCAAGAGAAGGCCACGCTCATCTGCCACGCTGAAAACGATATTCAAGATGGACTCCTGAGTATCATTCAAGCCCAGCAAGCGCGTCAATAAGACAGGCCCCAGCTCTGAAATAGTCATGCGGACAGGAGTCCCATTTTCCCCCAAGACATCCCACAACTCAACTGGATAACCGACTGGGCTATAGTCAAGATAGTGAGTCTTCTCCAAGCGACTAGGATCAATCTCCTTGGTATTGGCCGCAACCAAACTATTCAAATCACCCTTGATGTCCGATAGAAAGACCGGGATTCCCACATCACTTAACTGCTCCGCCAAGACCTTCAAGGTCACGGTCTTCCCTGTACCTGTTGCACCTGCGATGATTCCATGACGATTGAGTCGCTTGAGCTGCATCTCCGCTCGACTGCTTCCATAGCCAAAAGCAATAACATCTGACATATTCTAGCCTCTTTTCCGATTTTTTCTAGCTTTATTGTAGCATAGTTTTTGGAAAAATAGCAGAGCAGACAACTTTACATTGGATATACCAAGAGAAAAAGAAAAACCCGACGAATCGGGTTCTCTATATTATAGATACAAGAATTTGAATAGTGCAACAGCGGCAATTGATGCGATAATTGGAGCACATACACCAACCCAAGCATACCACCATTTAGAATCAGCCTTGTTTTCACCTAGGACTGATTTTGGCAAGAGATGGTGAACGATACGTGGACCAAGGTCACGTGCTGGGTTAAGACCAGGACCTGTTGGACCACCAAGAGCCGCAACAAGTGCCATAACTAGGAAACCAATACCTAAGTGAGCAACTGCAATTGAACCTGAAGTATATGGAGCAGTCATTGTCTCAGCGACTGTTTTATCATAGCCTTGTTCAATCAATTTACCAACCAACTCTGAACCAAAGAAATGTTTGGTCAAAGCAAGGGCACCGAAGAACAATACAAATGAACCAACGAACTCATTCAAGAAACCATTAGTTGTCGCAGCTTTACGGCTTTCTTTCGTTCCGTTATCAAGCGCACTGATAGTTGAGAATGAACCAAGAATATGGTTAGAATTTTCAGTTTTCAAGAAGTAAGGTTTGTAAACTGCTACAACCACTAACTGACCAAACATTGCGCCTAACAATTGGGCAACAATGTATTGAGCAACGTGAGCCCAAGGGAAGAGACCTGAAACAGCCAAACCAAGTGTGAAGGCTGGGTTGATATGGTTACCAGAAACGTTACCAAACATCAATGCTGGCATCATAACTGCCAAACCATAGCCAATCGCAATGAGAATCCAACCAGAGTTGTTTCCTTTTGTGCCTTTTAAATCAACGTTTGCAACTGTACCATTACCAATGATAATAAGGAGTGCAGTCGCTAAAAATTCAGTGATATATTTCACTGTCCATGTAACATCCATATTTTTCTTATATTTCCTTTCAAAAGTTAAATTTTTTTTGGACAACAACCATTTTATCAAGTATAATAAACAAAGTAAAGCCATTCGACAAAAAGAAAACGTTTACCCTATAAAAGTAGTAGATAAAGTGAGGAGATTAGGATGGGAGCTACCCAAGATACACTACTATATACAATTGAAAAAAGCATTAAGAAAAAAGCAGATTTGTTTGAACACAGCTTTTCTGCCTACGCTGTTCGATCGATGTTAGCCAGCCTCTATCTAGGTTTGGGGATTGTCATTTCTCTTTATACCGCAGATAAACTAAATCACGTTGCAGAAGGTCTTGGGAAGTTTAGTTATGGGTTGATGTTTGGTTGGGGGCTACTCATGATTTTATATATGAATGCCGAACTTGGAACATCCAACATGATGTATATGACAGTAGCCAGCCATCGAAAAACGATTCCTACTAAAACAGCCCTCAAGATGTTGGCAACCTGTATCCTTTTCAACTTTGTTGGTGCTGTCCTTGTCTGTTACTTGGTCTCACTGACTCTACCTTATCAGCACGTTGATGCTCACAGCTACCTATTTGAAGCAACGGTGGCCAAGCTTTCAAAGACACCTTTGACTCAATTTATTGAAGGAATTTTTGCTAATATTGTTGTGAATATCGGCGTATTTACCTTCTTACGCATCAAAGATGATGCCGGACGTCTCATTTCCGTTATTTTCATCATCTTTATCTTTGCTTTCTTGGGATATGAGCACGTCATCGCAAACTTCTCCCTTTTCTCATTGGCCTTTTTTGCAAATGGTGGACCAGTTGAGGGAATGACTCTATTAAGTGTACTAAGCAATTTCCTCTTTTCTGGACTAGGAAACTACGTGGGTGGCGGTCTCTTTATCGGACTTCTTTATAGTTGGTTGAATAATCAATCCAAACTTTATGTAGACTAAAAAAAACTACGGTTGGAATTCCTACCGTAGTTTTTTTATTGTAAGATAATCTGCGCAACTATAGGACTAATCACCACATACATGATACCTGTAATCCCAATAGCTAAGCCAGCCATCGCCCCTTGCGTATGCCCATATTTTATCGCTGTACCCGTTCCAATGGCATGCCCTGTTCCTCCCAAAGCAAGACCAACAGCTACCGGGTCTTCAATTTTTAGTAACTTTAAAAAGACCGGACCAAGAACACTTGTCAGAATTCCTGTTGCAACAACGACTACAAGAGTAACAGTTGCTATTCCTTGCATTTTATCAGTAATACCAACAGCCATAGCAGTGGTAACTGATTTTGGAAAAAGAGAGATTGCAAGAAAAAAATCCATTCCAAACCATTTTGCAATTAGGGCAGTAAAGACAGTATTGACAATACAGGCAACAAAAATTCCCAATAAAATACTTCGAATGTGATGTTTCATTAGATGGAAAGAACGATACAAAGGAATACCCAGAGCTACTGTTGAAGGCACAATAAGCATATTTAGATAGGACCCTCCTGCATAATATTCCTTATAGGAGATACCTGTCATTTTTAAAAAGACAATAATCAATCCTGTAGCTACCAACAGTGGGGTTGTGATTGGATGAGGAAATCTCCGATAAATCAGCATTCCAATTAAATATGCTGCAATTGATAACATAATACCAAAAATAGGATTGGAAAAAAGTTCAGTCATGCATTCCCTCCGTATCAATGTAGTCACCTTCAAACTTTCGCTTCACAAATTGAACAACAAAACCAATTACTAAGATATTTAAAAAAATGGCGCCTAAAATGACGATGATAATAGGAAGTAAATAATCTTTAATTGCATCAAATCTCTCCATAATGCCCACCGCTGCAGGCAAAAAAAGAATGGTCATATTAGCCAGCAAAAAATTTCCAACCGTATGAATGTGGCGAAGACGAATTAATTTGAACTCTAGGGCTAAAAATAGGAGGATTAAGCCAATGATACTTCCCGGGATAGGAAGATGAAAAATAGTCGAAATAGCTTCCCCTAAAAATGAAAATACTAGAATAATCATAAACTGAACATATAGTTTCATCTTTACACCACCTTAAATACTACTAATCCATCTGAGGTCATTCTCTTTTAGTCCAGAAAATCCCTTAATGTTAGTACTGTTATTAAGTTTACTACTCTGAAAATATTTTTCAAGGCTATAAAACGTTTACACATTAAAAATTTATCTTAAGCTATTTTATTTATTTTGCACATAATCACTTGACAATTTATTTTTGTAGGTGTATATTTAACATATAACAAATTTTGATATATACAACTGAATACTATATATCAAAACCGAACCTAACTAACAACAAAGGAAAGGAGCGTCCTATGCATTTTCCAGTCCCCGCAGTGCTGACAGAATTTCTCATCATGGCTATTTTGGAATCCGATGATTCTTATGGCTATGAAATCTGTCAGACCATTAAATTAATTGCCAACATCAAGGAGTCCGCCCTCTATCCCATCCTAAAACGATTGGAGCAAAATGACTTTTTGACTACTTATTCCCAAGAATATCAGGGTCGTATGCGCAAGTATTATAGCCTAACTCAGTTAGGTCACGAAGAATTGGTCCGACTCAAAGATGACTGGGATACCTATACAAACACGATAAACGGCATCATAGAAGGGAGCGTCCGCCATGACAAGAACTGAATACATGGAGCAGTTAGAAAAATATCTCAAAAAACTGCCCCACAAAGAATACTTTGAAGCCATCAGCTTCTTTAATGAGTATTTTGACGAGGCTGGACCAGAGCGTGAAACAGAAATTATAGAAGAACTTGGTTCACCAAAAGAAGCTGCCAGCGAACTCATCAACAACATGCTCAACAAGCAAATCCAAGAAGAGAAGGATCAACAAGAACCTATTCAACTCAACTGGAAACTCTGGGTTGGTCTGGGAGCCTTAAGTATGACAGGTCTCTTCTCTTTCTTCCTACTCTTTATCATGGGAGAGTTTATCGGAGTCATTCCTCTGTTTGCAACTCTTATCCTCGGCGCCTTTTTCCTCGGTCGCTACTTCCGTAATTTTAGCCAAACAAAACGAACGCTCTGGTTGGGTATCCTAGCTGTCATTTCCCTGCCTATCGCCATTCCACTTTTGCTCATTCTCCTAGCTAGTCTATTGGGATTGGTGGCGCTCATCTTGGCCCTCATTGTCGGTGCCTTTGTTCTGGGTGTCGGACTTCTCACCAGCGGTGGCTATCTGATTTGGGAAGCCTTTAGCCTTATGTCAGAAGGTTTCAATATCTTCCTCATGGGGTTTGGCTCAGGTTTGTCTTTGATTGGCGGAGCTATTCTCATCTACATCTTGACTGGATTTTTTGCCTACTGGTCTTGGCGACTGGTCAAGGCTTGCTTCAAATGGATCTTGAAACGAGGTAAACGAGCATGAAAAAGAAACTAACCATCGCCATTATTATCGGCTTTGTCAGCCTGATTGCAGGCTTAATTCTAGCTGGCATTGGATTTTTCACTGGGGGCGTAACCCGTTTGGAAGAGGTTGCTGCTCCGACGGAAGTCCATAAGACCTTCACAGATTTGAATACCATTAAAATTGACTTTATCCCCCACAGCGTCTATATCAAGGAGTCTAGCGATAGCAACTACCATGTGACCTATGCCAACTCCGACAACAATATCCAAAACCCTCTAAAACTCAGTGAGAAAGACGGCGTCTTAACCCTCTCTGCACAGGAACTAAAATTTGCCATTGAGGGAATCATGCAGTATCTGGGAGAAAGGTTGGCCCAACGTCGCATCAATGTCTTCTCAGTCACCATTGAAGTGCCTAAAGGGAAGACTCTGAAAAAGCTTACAGGATATAGTTCCTATTTATATAATTATGGAGGCTTTTCCATTGAGAATGCCCATATACAAGAGGTTGACCTATCCGCTGGTATCTTCCTTGATAATGCACAAATTGACAGCGGTAAAATCACAGCTGGTTACTTTGAAGCTGTGAATTCTGCACTCAGAAATACCTCTATATCTGCAAATGAATCTTCAGTCAATTTAATCGAAACCAGTTTGGAAAATGTTACAATTAAAAACTACCAAGAACTGAATGCAGATCAATTGACTCTCCTAGGAAAAAACGTCCTCACTCCTTCCGAATACAGCCTATCTGTTACAAATATAAACCTAACAGATAAGAGCTTACAAGACATCAATCTGAATATCAGTACACAGCTGGACATCAAAACACTTGCGGAACACTTAGGCTACCACTATGAAACCCTCGAAGAACTAAAGCAAGCTGTTGGTGATATGAGTTACTTCAACGAACAAGCTGAAAACGTTGGTATTTTCACTAAAGATAAGTATCAAACATTATCAATCAAAAAAGAGGAGGATAAACAAACCTTAACTTTGGAGAAAAAAGAGAGCAATAATAGCCTGACCATTACTTCAACTAACGCAACCATTAATTTACGAACACCAACACCAAAATAACTACATCAACCAAAAACCAACTGTTCACATGGAGCAGTTGGTTTTATTATTATTCATCTTTTTGATTATAAATCAAGAGACCTAGTCCCATAAAGCCTACTAAGAAGAGGCTCAGCATCCAAACTTGATGACTACTATTTCCAACCATAGAAATGGTTTGACGAAGGCCTGAAACAGAATAGGTCATTGGAAGATAGGGCTGAATGACTTGGAAGAAGCGTGGGCTGAGTTCGATTGGGTAGGTACCTGCGCTTGATCCAAGCTGTAGTAACAAGAGAATTAAACTTGCGAAGGAGCCGAAACGATTGTTCCAACCCACCAAGGCTGTAACGAGAGCCATGAAGGTCCAAGAGGCTAAGAGGATTAAGCCCAAGGTTGCCATAGGATGAGCTGGATCGATTCCAATCAAGCGAAGAACACCGTACAGAATCAATGCTGCTAGGCTGGCAATGATCCCATTGAGGATTAGTTTCCCTTTGGCCCAGTCCCAACGATTCTTGTAGGAGCGATTATCAATGTGTTTGACAAAAATAACATTCGCTGATAAGGCTGCAACCATTAGTGCGACAGATACCATATAAGGAGCCATTCCGACACCGTTGGTTTTCACATCATCTTGATCACTGTGTTCCAAGGTGACTGGCTGAGAAACTGCTTGTGCATTTTTGTCTTCTACAGAGATGACTGATAGTTGTTGACTGGCTGAGCTGAGTGAATTCGTTAGGGTTTCACTACCTGTACGAAGACTGGAAATACCGCTTGTCAAGGTTTGACCGCCACTAGCTAATTGATCCGCACCAGCAATTAATTGCTGACTACCAGATGCCAGTTGTCCTGAACCACTGACAAGTTGACTGGAGTTGGATGCCAAGGTTGCCAATCCTGATGTTAACTGGCTACCTCCAGATTGGATACTACTGTTGTTAGCAACCAACTGGGCTCCACCTGTTGCTAGTTGGGCAACACCTGCTGTATATGCTGTCACCCCTGACATGAGTTGACTCGCTCCATTTGATAATTGCGTTTGAAGTTGACTCACACCACTCGTCAAGGTTTGAGTTCCTGGTAGAACTTGCCGGTTCAAAGCGGTGTTGACCTGACTCAAGCCACTTGATAGGTTTTCAATGGCTGTTGTGGCGCCTGGCAATGCTTGATTGGCAGCCATGTTGATCTGACCGACAGCTGATTGTAGCTGGCTCATTTGTGTTGCCATTCCAGAAAGACTTTGTAGGCTAAATAAGGCTTGACTGAGTTGAGACAATTGACCCAAAATCGTTTGGGCTGCTGTCGCTGTTGTCGAAGGCGAGTTTTGGAGGGCTCCAACCAATTCAGCTTGCTGAGCAGCTGTCAAGTTTTGATAGGTAGCCGTTGCTTGCAAGGCTGCAATGCTGGCTGTTTTATCAGCTTGAGCTGCAGTCAACAATCCTTGAGCTTGAGCCCCCATCTCTGTCAAGAGGCTAGATAGAGTAGAGGTATCTACTGCAACTCCTCCGATACTTGATAGGCTATCATTTAATTGATTGATGGCTGCTTGCAACTGAGGAAGCCCAGTCAATAAGGCCTGTATTTGACTAGACTGTTCAGCAGACAAACTAGTTGAACTAGCGAGTTGCTCCAAGCCTGCCTGCAATTGATTGGCTCCCGTTACCAGTTGTTCAACCTGGCTTGCTCCTGATTGCAATTGTCCCACCCCAGCGATGAGCTGAGAGGAATTGGCATTTAATTGCTCCGCACCTGAAGCAAGACTCGCCACCCCATTTGTGTAGGTCGTTAAGCCACTGGACAGTGTTTGACTGCCTGTCGCAGCCTGATTGACTCCATCTGTATAAGATACAAGACCGGTGGCCAATTGATTTGCTCCTGTCACCAGTGATTGACCTGATGAAGATAAGGTAGATAAGCCTGATGATAGAGTCTGACTTCCGGTTTCTAATTGACTAGCTCCATTTGTTAATTGTTGACTTCCATCTGCTGCCTCAACCATACCCGCTTGAATCTCTCCCATGCTATCAAAAACGGCAGTTGTGTATGTTTCGGTAATCGTCTCTGAAACAGATTCCTTTAATTTCTCCATAGCTGATTCGCCCATCTTAGAAGCGACAAAGCTGTGCCCCTTAGAGGTTTGGTAAGAAATTGTTAGTGGCTCAGGCTGATCCGTCAAGAGACTGGATGCTTTTTCTGATAAATCTTCTGGTAGGGTGATGACCATATAATAGTCCCCTTCTTCCAAACCTTTTTCCGCATCCGTTTCTGATACAAAGTGGAAATCCAGACTCTTGCTCTCTTTCATATTATCCACCATATCATCACCAATGGTGAGGGTTTTATCTTGAAAGCTCGCCGACTGGTCTTGATTGACAACTGCTACAGGCAACTGGTCTAGTCGGCCGTAAGGATCCCACATAGAGGTTAGGAAACTAATGTTATATAAGGCTGGGACACAGGCAATACCAATAATGGTAACCAAAGTCATTGGCTTTTTTAAAATATTCTTCACTTTTCGTAACATAAGCAACTCCTTTAGACATACTGTCCAAAAACTGATAAAATACATTATACAAGTATCATTTTCAAAATCAAGTCAGAAGAATTGTTTTTGGACATTGTGTCCAAAAATGTTCAAAAGGAGAAATTATGGGAACAGATAATCGGAAAGAACGAACTCGACAGGCTATTTTAGAAGCTATGGTAACCTGTCTGGAATCACAAGGTTTTAATGACATTACAACCACCCACCTAGCCCAGACTGCTGGTATCAGTCGTTCCAGTTTTTATACCCACTATAAGGATAAGTACGAATTAATCGACTCCTACCAACAAGGACTTTTTCACAAATTAGAGGCTATATTTGACCGTTATGATGGCAATCGCCAATCATCATTTTTAGAAATTTTCGAGTTGCTCTATCGTGAAAAATTGCTTTCCGCCCTACTGACCCATAACGGAACTCAAGAAATCCAAAATTTTCTTATCAATAAAGTCCGACTTCTTGTTGCCAATGATTTAGCGGAACGCTTAGGAAAAGAGAATTTATCACAACTGGAAAAAGAATACAGCAGCATCTATTTTTCACATGCCTTCTTCGGTATCATGCAGGTATGGATTAAAAATGGTAAGCAAGAATCTCCTCAATATATGACCGATTTTCTAATAAAAATGTTACCTTAAATGTGATTTTTTACCCCCACTTTTTGGGGAATATGTTATAATATCCTTATCTTACGCAAACGTTTTCAAAAAGGAGATTATGATATGATTCAGGCAGAACATCTTTCAAAAACCTATTCAATCATTGATAAGGAAGTCGGTCTCAAGGGTTCGATAAAAGCCTTTTTCAAGCCAAAGAAAAAGTCAATCCCTGCTGTTCAAGACATTTCCTTGCAGGTAGAAAAAGGCGAAATCATCGGCTATATCGGCTCTAACGGTTCTGGTAAATCCACCACCATCAAAATGCTTACCGGAGTCCTCTTCCCAGACCAAGGACAGGTTCGTATCAACGGACTCAATCCGCAAGAAAATCGCAAGGCTGTCAATAAACAAATCGGAGTTCTCTTTGGGCAAAAATCCCATTTGGATTGGAACTTGCCTGTCCAGGAATCTTTTATCCTTCACGCAAAAATTTATGATGTTCCAGATAAGGTATTCAAAGAGCGATTGGCTGTCTTGATTGACCTATTGGACTTGGCTGATATTATGAAGCAACCAATCCGTAATCTGTCACTCGGTCAACGGGTTCGCTGTGAATTTGCGGCTATCTTTATCCACCAGCCTGCCGTCGTTTTTTTGGACGAGCCAACCATTGGTTTGGATGCCAGCGTTAAGGAGACCATTCGCTCCTTCATCCGCTATATGAATCAAGAATACCAGACCACTTTCTTGATTACTTCCCATGATATGAAGGACATTGAAAGCCTCTGTGAGCGGATTTTTATCATTGATAAGGGCAAAAAAGTCTACGATGGTTCACTGACCGTCCTCAAAGAACGCTTTTCCACAGTCAAGACCATTCTCTTCTCCACAGAAAAACCAATTGAACAGGACTTACAATTGGAAGGCTTGGAATTTGTTCGTAAAGATGATTTTCACTTTGAAATCCACTACCAAAGCAAGGTCTGGACTAGTGCCCAGGTGATTGAGCAAGTTTTCAATCATTATTCAATTGAGGATGTCACCATGAAGGAATTGGAAATTGAAACCATGGTCCGCCAAATTTATGAGGAGGGTATCCATGCGTAAATATCTCTACATGACCCGCCTGACCATGATGAATGCCATGCAGTACAAGGCTTTCTTTCTAGCGACTTTCGTTTCACTGGCAGTGAAGATCTTGGTGGCTCTCTATGTCTGGAAAACTATTTTCTTTACTCAACCAGAAGTCAATGGCTTTACCCTTCAAACCTTTACTACATATATCATCTTTGCTAATCTACTAGCCAGTTTAAATTCTTTCTCACTCGGAGAAGATTTATCCTACAGCATTTTAAAAGGAAGTATTGCTGGTGAATTTCTCAGACCCTATTCCTTTATCCTAGCCCTCTTTTTCAAAGACCTTGGAAACAAGTTCTTGGAACTGATAAAATTTGCCATCGTATTTATCGGTATTCTACTTGTTCATCAAGATTTCTACCTGCCTGACGGCCAGACCATTTTGCTCTTTCTGGTCAGTTCGATTTTAGGGATGTTTATCGTTCAATTACTGGATATGGCTTTTGGCTTCTTAGCATTTTTTACGGTCAATGCCTGGGGAGTCATGCTCCTACGGATGGGGCTTTTCAATCTAGCCTCTGGGGCGCTTTTGCCACTCAGCTTCTATCCACAGGCTGTGGAAAACTTTTTGAAACTCCTTCCCTATAATTATGCGGTTAACGTTCCGGTTTCCATTTTATTGGGACAGGAAAGCGATCTAAGAGCTTTGGGATTGCAAGTTATATGGATACCCATTCTAGCCTGCTTCATCGCCGCTCTTTGGTCCCAAGCCAAGCGTCGTATTGTCATTTTTGGAGGTTAACATGAAAAAATATATCAGCCTCTATCTATATAACATCAAGGTCTACATGATGGCCCAGATGTCCTTTCGGGTGGACTTCTTCATCGGGCTTTTCTCCTCTTTGATTGAACAAATTGTCTACTTGATTTTCCTCAATATTCTCTTTGGAAATATCAAGGAAATCGCTGGTTTCAACTACGGTCAAATGCTTTTTATCTATGGAATAGCGACCGTCGGACGCTCCATTCACTTGATTTTCTTTGACAATCTCTGGATGTTTGGCAGTCGCTACATCCGACAAGGCGAATTTGAACGCCTCCTCCTCATGCCTGTCAATCCTCTTTTTCAGCTTATCTGTGAACGAATCCAGCCACAAGGAATCGGAACAACACTTATCGGTTCCCTTGCACTGGCCCAAGCTTCCAAGGAACTGGGTATGGAATGGAGTCTTGGAAAACTAGCCCTACTAATCTTTATTGCCATTTGTATCGGCCTACTCTATGCAGCTATTCAGCTCGGTCCAACTGCTCTAGCATTTTGGATTGTAGAATCATTCCCTTTGACTATGGGAATTTTCGCCCTCAATCAGATGGCTCAATACCCACTCAATATCTATCCAAAAATCATTCAAATCCTGCTGATTTTTGTTTTCCCTTATGCTTTTACAGCCTATTTCCCAGCCCTCTACTTCTTAGACTTGTCTATGTGGGGACTGGCTCTGCCACTAGTTGTCCTGGTCCTATTTACCATCAATTACAAACTCTTCCGCCATGGTATGACCAAGTTCACCAGTGTTGGAAATTAAAAAAGCTAGAATTCTCTGGATTGAGAACACTAGCTTTTTTCTATATACTTATAAAATATGTTCTTCAATTACCTGAAGTACGCCTGCTTCCAAATGGCTTGGAGCCATGTATTTGGCAACCGCCTTGACCTTGTCTGTCGCATTTTCCATGGCATAGGAATGCCCAGCATAGGACAATAACTCAATATCATTGTCTGAATCACCGAAGGCCATCACCTGTTCAGGTTCGATATCCAAGCTGGTCAAAACCTGTTCCAAGCCCCATGCCTTATGAATCCCTTCTGGCAATATATCAATGGAGCCATAGCCACTAGTCACTGCAACCAGCTGACCTTGAAAAGCCTGGTTAAACTCTTCCGTTATCGATTCTACACGTGCTTCAGGAACCCAGAGACCAACCTTATAAATAGGTTCAAAATTAGGATAGGCACTGAGGTCGTCTAAATAGGTCACACGATTTTGGAAGGCAGCCATTTGGGCTGGTTCTATTGGCAAATCCGTCCCTGCAAATGGCATACCTGCCCCAGCCTGCATATAAATGTTTTCTTCATTCGACAACATCAAACATATATCCGCCCAACGTCCTTTGAAAAAATGCAGTATTGCTTCGACTTCTTCTTGCTGAATAGCCCGACGAATGAGTGTTTTTCCCTGATGATAGATATGGGCACCATTATCAGCCACAAAAATCAGTCGATTTTCAAATCCTTGGCATAATTGTAGCAATCGCCCAATTCCATTGCCACTAGCGATAACAAAAGGAATCCTTTTCTGATCTAGTTGATCCAAGGCCCGTGAAAATCGCTCTCTATCAAAACTCCCCTGGCCATCTAAAAAGGTCCCATCCATGTCTGTTGCAATTAATCGAACTGTCATCTTCTCTCTCCTCACCATACCAAATTGACAAAGTCTTTCATTTCTTGATAGGCTGTATCCACACGCGCCTGCGTATCTAGATCCAATTGTCCATAATACTGACCGCCTTCTACCCAATCTTGCAAGATATAGGTTTGATACGCAAATTGTTCATAACCTTCTGACGAATACGTCCCCTTGGACAAGCGATTGACCCAGGTCGGATGAGCTTGGGCTGTCTGGATGCTGGTCTCCCCATTCTCTTTCTGAATGGTAATATCCATCAAAACACCCCGTTCTGTCCACTGGGCATTGGGTGTGTCTTCCATGCTTTCGATACGCTGGTTTGACAGGAAATTCCCCATCGAATAGATAATCAATTTTCTCTGACCATCTTTTTCAATAATCTCTGCGGGCTCGACTACATGCGGATGCCCACCAAGAACGATGTCTGCTCCCCAATCAACCATTTGATGGTACAAACTGGTTTGTTCCTCCGTTGGCTCCAACTGATATTCCACACCCGTCTGAGGCATGACGATGGTAATATCTGCCTCTTTCTCGGCTCGTTTAATCTCAGCCTGCATCTTTTCAATATTAAAATCGGATAAATAGGCATCATACTCTTCTTGACTCAGCAAAGCCTCCATCCCATTGAAACCGTAAGCATAGGCTAAAACAGCTATACGGATACCATTGACTTCCCGAATGTAGAGTGGTGCAGTTGCCCGATTACCTTCGGCGTAGACACCGACTGTATCCACACCTGCATCTCTAAATGTATTGACAGTGGAAACCAATCCAGAAAGATGTGAGTCCAAGATGTGATTGTGAGCCAAATCTACCAAATCGTAGCCTGCATCATGGATATTGTTGGCGACAATGGCAGGCGCATTAAAAAGTGGGTAACCTGCTAATTCGACATCTGGGGAAATGGTCCCTTCAAAGTCTGCGATAGCGAAATCAGCCTGTTCTATCCAGGGCTTTACGTAGGTAAAATTCTCAGAAAAATCGTAACTTCCATCTGGCTGTTCTGCTCCTCGAAGAATAGGCAAGTGATAGAGTAAATCTCCGTGGGCCATGATGCGAAC
This sequence comes from Streptococcus sp. 2020WUSS089, assembly GCF_044427405.1. NCBI lineage: Bacteria > Bacillati > Bacillota > Bacilli > Lactobacillales > Streptococcaceae > Streptococcus > Streptococcus sp. 2020WUSS089. Next base: position 15,617 of record NZ_JAOTGD010000008.1, read on the forward strand.
AGAATTATCTGAGTGCATTGATTCTGATACCTGATTCAGCCTAGGAACTCGGTGCTCGCTTACAATAATAATCGCCAAGATAATAGTCGCTAAGCCACAAATAAAAAACAAATGCATCTTTGTCCGATAGGACGCATATCGTTTTCTGCGAATAGAGTTCGCCCTTTTCTCCATACCTTTACCCTCATACTCCCTACTTAAGAACCTTTATTCAAAATACAGTCGGTAGTCTCTCAAAAAACTATTTCTTCCATAAAAGTACATCACTTATAAATAGAGGTTCTAATATTAGTATACGACATTTTTGCTAAAAAATCTAAATAAAATCAGAATTCCATCTCAAAAATATATGTTTCCGACTATGTATTCCATTCCTCAAACGATTATCAGACCGATCTTCACAGACCATTTAAAAAGAGCTAACATTATCCCTTCCTAACTCCCTAAAAGACTATCTGGGAGAACGGTACAATGTTAGCTTCTTTTTATGTCTTCAACAGATGATCTCAATCATCTAAGTGCTGTAGCTTGCCACGAAAATCCTCAATGGTTTCGTAGCCTTTTTCAGCCATGATGGCCTGCAATTCAGCCGTAATGCGCTCAAAGGCTGCCAGCCCCTCTTTTTGCAGGGTTGTTCCAACTTGAACCATGCTGGCACCACAGAGAATGTGTTCGAAGGCATCTCGACCTGTCAAGACACCACCAGTCCCAACAATCTGAATCTCCGGTTTCAAGCGCTGGTAAAAAGCGTGGACATTGGCAAGAGCAGTCGGCTTGATATACTCTCCACCGATACCACCAAAACCATTTTTAGGCTTGATGACAACTGACTCATCCTTGATGTAGAGACCATTTCCAATCGAATTGACACAGTTGACAAAGCTGAGCGGAAATTGGTTAAAAATCGCCGCTGCTTGGTCAAAATGCACAATATCGAAATAAGGTGGCAACTTAATACCGAGTGGTTTGGTAAAGTAAGTGAAGACCTCCTGCAAGATGGTTTCTGTCGTTTCAAAATCATAGGCAATCTGCGGTTTTCCAGGGACATTGGGACAAGAAAGATTTAACTCTGTCAGCCCCTTAAAATCACTGGCTTCTACAGTTCTCAAAATCTCATGAGTCTCATCAGGCGACATTCCAACTAAAGATAAAACAAATGTGCGTTCTGGCTCCGTTTCCTGCAATTCTAGTAGATAATCCAAATAGTAAGCCAAGCCCTGATTTGGCAAGCCCATCGAATTGATAGAACCAAGCGGAACATTCTGATAACGTGGTTCTGGATTACCCGCGCGGTAGTCCAAGGTTGCTGTTTTTGTCACAAAAGTACCCGCCTTCGAGTTCTTAACCGCATCCAATTCTTCCTTGGTCATGCACCAAACCCCTGCCGCATTCATCAAACAATTATCAAAGGTAAATCCACCGAGTGTCGTTGCTGTTGAAACCATCTTTCCTCCTATTTTTCGCTCGATAGATGCCAACCATTATCAACCAGCCATAAAAAAACTGACGGCTTTCCTAGTTGGCATAACAAAGAGCGTCTTTTTTATTTGTTTCATTATAGCATAGCTTCTCTCGAGTTGAGGCAAATCGCTGTCAATGTTCGTATTTTAAAAAGAGAGTCCAAATAGAACTCTCTCTAGGTTATTAATTTCTACGTCTACGCTGGTTAGCAAGAGCTAATGTTCCTAGCAAGGCCAAACCTGTCAGTTCTAACATTGACTCAACAGAACCTGTTGCAGGTAGAGTCTTAGTTTGGGTTGCAGTTACCTTGCTACTTGTTTGAGAAACTTCTGGTTTTGACAATGGTTTAGGAGTCGCTACAGGAGCCTGCTTCAATTCTTTAGCTTCCGCCGCTTTTTGCAAAGCTAACTGTGCTTCATAAGCAAGTCTCATGCTCTTATATTTTGCTAGAGCAGTTTCAAAATCTGTCTGCGCTGCTTGTTTGGCTTCCAAGGCTGCATCACGTTGTGCAAGAGCTTCTGCTGCCGCTACTTTCGCTTCCTCAAGCAACTGCTGAGCTAGACGATAGTTCTCTTGTGCATTGAGTAAGCTTGCAAGATAAGCTTCTGCTGCTTTCAGATCTGCGACTGTTTTGGCAAGGTTAGCCTCTGCAAGTTTCAAAGCTGCTTCTTTCGTTGCAGTTACTTCCTGTAAAGCGGATAGGCTTGCCTGTGCTTCTGATAAAGCATTTTTTGCAGTCGTCTGTGCTGCTTGAGCGACTGATAAATCTTGTTTTGCAACACTTGCTGCTTGTTCTTTATCAGCAAGTGTCTGCTCAGCAGTAGTTAAGTCTTGTTTTGCAGTGGCTGCTTTTTCTTTTGCATCCGTAAGAGTAGCTTGAGCCTTATCAAGTTCTGCTTGAGCTTTCGTTACTTTAGACTCAACAGATAATAATTGGTTATAAGTTGTTTGACGATTTGCAACGGTAGCTTTCGCAGTCTCTACACTTGTCTGTGCCGCTTGACGTGCTGTCTTAGCTTTCGCAAGTTCGGCCTCTTGCTTCGCTAAATTCGCTTTAGCTTGCTCAACTGCATCGCGTGCTTTTTGAATATCAACTATTTTGACTTTGATCGTTTCTTTCTTGCCATTTGGGAAGGTTACGTACACGCTTGTTTCGCCTTCTGAGATACCTGTAAGCACGCCTGATTCTGAAACTACAGCAATGTTCTCGTCTGCAGATTCCCAAGTTAGTCCTGAATAAACAGATACGACACGGGAATAGTCATCGTAAGGGGCAAAAACTGCTGAAACATTCAGCACTATATTCTGATTGACATCTGATATTATTTCAGGCGTTAGCAATTCGTAATCAAATAAATAATCTTCTTTGGCTTCTAAAATCTGTACGGCATCACCGTATAAACCAACCGCTTCTTCTGAGGTATCCCCTACAGTAAAGTGTTGTGCCACACCTGTCCAACCATCATTGCCAGCTGACAAGAAAGCTGATAGGGCTGTATGGGTGTAATTCGGGTTGATTAGTGATACATAGTGACCTACTACCGCATCCGGAGTCTGGTTCACAAAATCTTCTTTTTCTGCGTAGAACTGCTCAATAGCCGTCAACATTGCATCACCTGATCGACCAAAATTCCAAGCCAAATTCTCAGAACGTACGGCTACAATTTCAGGATTATCAGTATCTACAGTAAAGACGCTCTTATCTGTCCAACGAATGTGACCCAAGGTATACTCTGCCTCTGCAGCACGAATTTGAGTTGTATACTCTAAAGTAGTTGACCACTTAAGAGGTACATAACGATCTACAAGGCCCTCATCAAAAGCTTCCTTACGAATTTCATTAATTCTAGCTAAGATAGCTGCTTGATCAGGTTCGTAGAAGGTGCCTGACACACCCACCATAGCATTTCCTTCAGACGGCTCTTCAACCTCTGCTCCGAAGAATTCTAGCGGAGTTAATTCTGTTCCATCTGAAACCAAACTAGCTAGATATGCTTCTGCTGCTGCAACTGCCGCTTGGGCTTCTTTAACACTTGATTCAGCCGTAGTCACCGCAGCTACTTTTGTAGCCAAATCAGCCTCAGCAGCGGCCTGTGCTTGTTTGGCTTGAGCTAAGTTCTCCTTGGCTACCGCCAATTGTTGAGCTGTTTCCTTATCAGCTTGTTCAGCCGTTTGCAAAGCGGCTTGGGCTGCCTGAACTGCTTGCTCGGCAGTTGCAACTTGGTTGGTAGTTGTCGCTACATTTGCCTCTGCTGTTGCAAGAGCGGCTTGGGCTTCGGCAACTTGGTTAGTTGCTGCAGTAGCCGTAGCTTGTGCGGCAGATAATGTAGAATTAGCTTTTTCATAGGCTGTCTGTGCTTGAGCCACCTTCTCAGCTGGAACCTTTTCAGCCTTCTTAGCCTCAGCCAGTTCCTTTTCAGCAAGAGTTTGAGCTGTTTCTTGACTGGCAGCTGTTTCTTTTAACTCTTCTATAGTAGTCTGAGTCTTTTCGATTTCTGCCTCCGTAGCCTTCGCTACAAGCTCTTCAGCTTTTGCTAGATTATCAGTCGCATCCACAACACCTTGAACAGCGTCAGCAGCAACTTGTTCCTTAGCCGTAGCAGTATTTGAAGCAGCTTGGGCAACTTGCTCAGCTTCTGTCACAGCTGCCTGTGCACTTGCAAGCTCTTGCTCACTAACAACCTTTACTGGTGCAGCTTGTTCTTCTGAGACAGTAGGAACAATAGTATCGGCACTGACTTGGTTTGCTTGAAAACCAACTGTCCCAACAGCTAAAACACCTGTAGCAAGCGTTACTGGAATAGCAACAGATTTCTTTTTCATATATATTACCCCTATATTTTACTTACAACTTTTATATTATACTATCATTCCTCATTTGTCAATGTTTGTATGTAAAGAAAGTCTACTTTTTGTCTACTCGAAACTTGCTCAGAAAGTTTAGAAAAATTATCATTTTTTTCTTTACATTTAAAAATCATGGTGCTATAATAATTATCAGATAAATTAAATTGTCAGACAATTTAATAAATAAAAAAGAAATCAGGTGATCCCATGTCAAATGCCAAAGCTTACATCCAAGCTTCTTTTGAAGCAGTCAAAGCCCGCAACCCACATGAAACAGAATTCCTCCAAGCAGTAGAAGAGCTCTTCTCTACACTTGAGCCTGTTTTTGAAGCACACCCAGAATACATCGAAGAAAACATCTTGGCCCGTATCGTTGAGCCTGAGCGTATCATCAGCTTCCGTGTTCCATGGACAGACAAAGATGGAAATGTTCAAGTCAACCGTGGCTACCGTGTTCAGTTCAACTCAGCTGTAGGTCCTTACAAGGGCGGTCTTCGCTTCCACCCAACTGTAAACCAATCCATCTTGAAGTTCCTCGGTTTTGAGCAAATCTTCAAAAACGTCTTGACTGGTCTTCCAATCGGCGGTGGTAAAGGTGGATCTGACTTCGATCCTAAAGGCAAAACAGACGCTGAAATTATGCGCTTCTGCCAAAGCTTCATGACTGAATTGCAAAAACACATCGGACCTTCACTTGACGTCCCTGCAGGTGATATCGGTGTCGGTGGTCGTGAGATTGGTTACATGTACGGTCAATACAAACGCCTTCGCCAGTTTGATGCAGGTGTCTTGACTGGTAAACCTCTTGGCTTCGGTGGTTCTCTTATCCGTCCAGAAGCAACTGGTTACGGTTTGGTTTACTTCACTGATAACATGTTGGCAGCAAACGGCAAATCCTTCAAAGACCAAACAGTCCTTATCTCAGGTTCTGGTAACGTTGCCCAATATGCTGTTCAAAAAGCTACTGAACTCGGTGCAAAAGTTATCTCTGTTTCAGACTCAAATGGTTACATCATTGACGAAACTGGTATCGACTTTGACCTCTTGGTGGACATCAAAGAAAAACGCCGCGCTCGTTTGACAGAATACGCTGCAGAAAAAGCGACTGCTAAGTACTTCGAAGGTTCTGTATGGAACTACGATGGCAAGGCTGACATTGCCCTTCCATGTGCGACTCAAAACGAAATCAACGGCGAGCAAGCTGCTGCCCTTGTGAAAAATGGCGTTTACTGTGTGGCTGAAGGTGCCAACATGCCATCTGACCTTGATGCTATCAAAGTTTACAAAGAAAATGGCGTTCTTTACGGCCTTGCTAAAGCAGCCAATGCTGGTGGTGTAGCCGTATCTGCCCTTGAAATGAGCCAAAACAGCCTTCGTCTTTCATGGACTCGTGAAGAAGTAGACGGCCGTCTTAAAGACATCATGGCAAACATCTTCAACACAGCTAAAGAAACTGCTGAAAAATACGACCTTGGTACAGACTACCTTGCAGGTGCTAACATCGCAGCCTTTGAACAAATTGCGGATAGCATGATTGCCCAAGGTTTAGTATAAGCTTACTTTTAGTTTACTAAACTATAATAAAAACGCCCCCAAGATTGACGTGCTAATTTTGGGGGTATTTTTCGTTAAAAAAAGAGGAGAACAGTGGATAAACATGTTCTCCTTTTTAAAATGTAAAAATAACAGATAGGTCGATTATCAAGTCGAACAATCTGAATCAAGGGGCGTTATAAACCCGCAAAATTGTGCAGTATTTAAAACTTTTTCTACAGCGATTAGATACCTTCTGCGACTAATTCCGTCCACATGGCATCTTCGTAGGTAAAACCAAAGTTTGTTTCATTATCTATACCGTAGATAAGTTTTACTTGTACTTTCTCTCCTGGCTTCAACTTTTCGACTAGATTCACATCGTAGGTCCGTAAATCCAGGGAAAAGGGAATCTGACTAACCGGATCAATGAGACTGAAATAGTATTCATCAAAATAGAGCTCTTTTGCGGTCGAATTTTCAACTTCCATTTCAACAACATAAGCTGTGCTGTAGTAGCTATCTACTAGTTCTATGCTATCATCTTTCCCCATAGATGTTACTGTTACATGAAGACCGTTAGAAAAATCAACTGAGTCACCAACTTGATACTCTGTGTATTCCACAGTCTCATCAATGTACCCGTCACTACCTGTATCCCAATTATCAAAATTTGCTGCGCTTAGACCGATCATAAAAATAAAACAGGTTACTCCTAGGATAAAGGAGAGGACTGCACCAGCAATGGTCGTCCAAAAGAGAGGCTGTTTGTGCAAGGGTTTCTTCTTATAATACATCTGCCCATTTTCAACAACAAAATCTTTTGTTTGCATAATAAACTCCTTATTTTAAAACAGTTGGTCCACTTGAAGGTAAATCTATTCCTGCTTGACGCAGAGCATCTTGATAAAAACCAAAGAATTGATGATAGATCTTGTTCTGTTGACCGTTGGCTACGAAAAGATTAACACGAAATACAAACTGTCCCGAAATAGCGTTTTGGGGACCTAATACAGTCACACCTGTAATCTGGTCAAAATTGCTGATTTCTCTCAAATTGACCTCTTCTATTACGCGATAGACTTGTTCCAAATCGGTATTAAATTTGAGCGGAATATCGATTTGAGCACGCATGTCCCCTCTTGACTGATTGGACACCACTAGAATGTTGCGATTGGGAATAAAATGCAATGTCCCATCTGCATCACGTACTTGTGTTGTTCGGATTCCCATACTAACGATGGTTCCTGAAATGGTAATGGGCCCGTTGGTTAACTTAACCACATCTCCGACGTCAAACTGTCGTTCAATTAAGATAAAGAATCCATTGACCAAGTCTGAGAGAAATCCTTGTGCGCCCAGCCCAACAGCTACCCCAGCAATCCCGGCTCCTGCAAGAAGACTGGATACCGGCAAACCGAGGATACTCAGAATACAGTAGATAAGGATAAAGTAGAGTAGGTAATTTAGGATGCTTTCCACCAGACGACTGATGGTCTTCTGACGACCAATGTCTTGTGTAGATACCTTTAGAGAGGGAACCAAAACCTTTTTCACAGAAGCTTTGGCTATCTTCTTGATAATGTAAAATGCAACAAAGAGTAAAACAAGCGATAAAACCTTATTTAGACCTGCTGTCACAATGGCCTCAATATTAAATTGAGACAAATACTTGGTAATAAAATCATTCATGAGATAATTATAGCAGAAAACATCCTAAAAGAACAAAAAGACAGCCAAGTGGCTGACTTAGAACGTAGACAAACTCCTAAAAATATTAAAAATTGAAGAAGTTTGCGAAAGATAGCAAGTCATTAAACTCTTAGAAACATTGATATTTCGCGTTTCTGAGAGTTTTTTATTTTCAACATAAAGAAAAAAGATTGAAGAAAATTGTCCAAAATGGACTTTTTCTTCAATCTGAGACAGCCAAACGACTGTCTTTTATCTTATTTCTTCTTTGCAAAATACTGGCGTGTCTCCTTGATGATAACAGGAGAGAGAGCTAGTAAGGCAATCAAGTTTGGTAGGGCCATGAGACCATTTACAATATCTGCAATGGTCCAAATCAAGTCTAGTTTGAGGAAACCACCAAGGGCTACCATTGCCACAAATAACAGACGATAAGGCAAGATGGATTTGGTACCGAATAGAAACTCGATACAGCGTTCACCATAGTAAGACCATCCGAGAATAGTTGTAAAAGCAAAAAGTACCAAACTAATCGTCAAGGCAATAGATCCTGCATTGCCAAAAACTGTTGCAAAAGCTGCCTGTGTCAGAGGAGCTCCTTCCAATCCTTCGACAGACCACTGACCTGTCACCAAGATTGTCAAACCTGTTAAGGTGCAGATAATAATCGTATCGATAAAGGTACCCGTCATAGAAATCAAACCTTGCTCAACAGGATTATCCGATTTGGCTGCTGCAGCTGCGATAGGCGCCGAACCTAGACCAGATTCATTTGAAAACACTCCACGCGCAATACCACGTTGGATCGCTTCTTTTACAGTTGCCCCTACAAAGCCACCTACTGCTGCTGCAGGTGAGAAGGCAGATTTCAGAACCAAACCAAGTGTCGGCAACAGTTCATTCCAGTGAACTACCAAGACTATCAAACTTGCCAAAATGTATAAAATTGCCATGAAAGGAACGATTTTGGTCGAAACATCCGATATTTTTTCAATTCCCCCAAAGATAAAGAGAGCAATTGAAATGGCTGTCACAATGCTGACCAACTGGGGAGCTAATCCAAAACTCGAAGACATGGAAGATGCAATCGAATTAACCTGTGAAAATGTCCCCATCCCCAAAAGCGCTACGAGGACACCTGAGACAGCAAAGAAAACAGCCAAGGGTTTCCACTTCTGTCCCATCCCCAAGGTGATATAGTGCATAGGCCCACCTGCTGCTTGACCATTGGCATCCTTTGTACGGTATTTAATGGCTAAAAATCCTTCCGCATACTTGGTCGCCATACCAAAGAAGGCCGCTACCCACATCCAGAAAAGAGCCCCTGGTCCACCTGTCGTAATGGCTGTTGCCACTCCGACAATATTTCCCGTACCAACTGTCGCTGCCAAAGCTGTACAAAGAGCCGCAAAGCTAGACACATCTCCCTGACCAGACTGGTCACTAGAGAAAATCAGACGAAAGGCGGTTGGTAACTTGCTAACTTGAAACATCCCTAAACGGAGTGTAAAGTAAACACCCGTACCGACCAAAAGTATTAAGAGAGGCGGTCCCCAAACAAGATTGTTGATAGCCTTAAATAGTTCTAACATAGTTCCTCCTAAGCATAATTCTTAATCCGATAAAGCTGCCGGAAAAACAAAAAGAGGCTGAACTCTTCAACCTCTAGAATCAACGTGAAAAATACAGAAAAAGCCTATTTTTCAACGCTCTGTCCTTTTACCTGAGAGTTTCAGTAGCTCTACTTTTCCAAGCAGAACTACCTTGCCCCTTCGGTGCCAAAATGGTCTCTCCAGAGTTCCGTCCATTGAACAGTCAGTTTCCCTTCTACTCAATATCAACCGGTTATTCAGTTTTATCTAGTTTTATTTTAATCTAATTTCACGAAAAAATCAAGAATATTTTCTGATACTCAATGAAAATCAAAAGTGGCCTAGGAAACGAAGCTGAAGATAGAACTCTGTTACTGTCTTGTTTCAAGGTAACAGGCTGAAAAGCTCCACCGGAGCTTTTCACTCATCAAGGCTCTTGACAACGGATAATTTTGATTTTCAAAGAGTATGAATTTTTACAAGTCTTCCATTTTTATGATAAGGTCTGCTCGCTCCCAAATCAAAGGATTATGGGTGGCAATCACAATAAGCCTGTCTGGACTCTTCAAAGATAACAAAATATCCATAATTTCTTGGGAACTCTTAGGATCTAAGGCAGCCGTCGGCTCATCTGCTAAAATCAATGGAGGATTTTTCAGGATGACTTTAGCAAGTGCTACCCGCTGAGCTTCCCCTCCTGAGAGTTCATAGATAGGCTGGGACAGGTCCAGATAAGACAGACCAACTGCATCAAGTGCCGCTTCCTGCCTCGATTTCCTTTCGTCTCTGGACAATTTCTGACCAATCAGTCCCAAATCCAGATTTTCTCTGATTGTCTGACTTTCTAAAAGACCAAAATTCTGAAAGAGATAGCCTAATTCCTCCCTAAAAAAGAGATGGGGCTTCACCTTTTTCAAATCCTTCCCCTTGTAGAGAATGTCACCTGCATCATAGGACTCCAACTTGGCTAAAATATTCAGCAAGGTCGTTTTTCCGCTACCACTGGCACCTATCAAGGCATAGACCTTTCCAGCCTGCAAGTCTAGCGTTACATCAGAAAACAAGCTACGTTGCCCAAATTTCTTTTGAATTGATTGGATAGAAAACATACTAGGCTCCTTTCAAAATACGGATATTCCAAGCTCCGTCTTTCCTCGCCTGCCACCTCAATAAACAGAGGGCATTGACCATAAACAAGGTAAAACTGATACTACTTATGAACATGTGACCTGTCACTGCCATGCTTGCTCCAAGAGCCAACAAGAGGGAAAGCAGTTGGAACGTTAGGTATTTCTTATGGATTCCCAAGAAATCCATCCCTGCAATTTCTTTGATAAAAATATCACGTTTAAACTCTTCGAAGTATAATAGATTCATGGTATTAAACAGGACAATTGATGTCACAATCCCTAAAATGGCACCCATAGATGTTGAAACGGTCTCTATCCGAATACGATCTAATAGTTCTTGAAATAGGGAGGAACTACTTCTCACTTCATTAACAAACTGAAACAGATTTCTTGCCTTCAATTCGCGCAAAAGTTTATCTCTGTTTTTAAATAAAATACTGCTATCTACTTCATTCAACCAAAAATCAGCAGATTCCTCTCCCAGACTTGACGGTGTCAGCACAACTAAAATAGGGTCTTTCAAATATTGCACATGCTGACCAGAACGATGATTGTAGATAAACTGCTTCTGCCCATCTTTTAGATAGGCAACTTTTCCCTTAATGGTAGCTGAGCTTGCTTGATTGGCAGGTCTTACCATACGATTGATATAGTCTTGGTAAAGATGGAGATACGTATCGCTTTCAGGGCGCAATTTTTCAGGTAAGAGAAGCTGAAATTCTCCTTCTTGTAGAGGTGGCAATGCTTCTCCTTCTGCTAAGTTTACATCCTGTATCTGGATATAATGAGGGCTAACATAGAGGGTGTTTCCTGCTGGATGGTAGCTGTCCAGACTTGTTCCATCTTCCAGTTGGGAGCCCATTAAATAGGCATTCAAATTACTTTTGACAAAGAGCGCGCCGTCTTCCTCCAATGCTTGCTTTAGTAAAGGATACCAATTTTCAGGCGAATTTAGTCCCGAGCGACCATCCGCAGCAATGTTCCAAGCCAAACTATGGTAATCCTCTTCTTTCTCCCACTGCCGGGCACCCGCTTGGTATTCTTGCCAAATTCCTGAATAATAGAAGGTTTGAGACATACCCAATGACACCACCAGTAGAGCCAGCATTTGTCCCATAACCATAATGGTCAGGATTCCTTGCAGGGGCATCTTCCCTTTTAACAAGGGTAAAAAGTGATAGGTCCGAATGCCCAAGGTAAATGTAGCAGCGAAAAAAAGGGCAATCAAACCAAGCAAGAAATGATAGCCTACTAGAGCTGCGACCAGATAGTAGACGGAATAGCTATCTAATCCGATGAGATAGGCCAGTCCAACTGCTGGAAGAACCGCAAATGGGATAGCTAGAGCTATCTCTTTCGCATTTTCCTGTAGAGATAGTAGAAATAAATGCCAACGTGAATCTCCTGCAATCAAACGGATACCTGCTGTACGCAATTGCCTTACATTAGCAATCACTACCAAAGCCATATAGGTAATAAGAAAGACCAGTACGGCTAAGAATTGACCACCTTGTGTCAGAAATGCGAGTAAAGTAGCAATAGTCGAAGGCTTCCGAATCTGAACCTCGTCAAAGCCTAGCGAAACAAGAAGAGACCGAAGTTCCTCTACCGTCGCTTTCCCTTGGAAAATAAAATACTTGGTTAAAAGTGCAGATTCCACTTTTTCTGATGCCTGAAATTCCTCCAGTCCTCTTGGTAGGGAAGACTGACTAAAATTGTCATAGGAAAAGGTACGTCCACCTGATGTACTTGGCTCAATCACCCGTCTGGCAATGACACTATCCGTCTGTTGAGAATAGTCCTCTAATCGCTGTTGTACATCTGAGTAAGTCACGTCCTCAGATACCGACAAGGTGGTCACAGAAGGATAATAATGAACTAGCATAGTCTCCTTTTGGCTGACGCCCAACCAAATCATAAAAACGGCTAGAATGATCGTCGATACAAGTACAAATTTTCCTTTCATTCTACCTTCACCTCATTAACTATCTGCCATTTAATACACTCAACTGGATTTTTTCTTCCCTTTTCGCTTGTTTGTTCAGCAACATCCAACTATTTATCAACAGAGCCACAACTACTCCTAGGCTAACAATAACTGACTTTGTCATAAACATCGCCAACCCCATCCCAACGAGAACGACCCCGACCTGTTCTCCTAGATAAGAACCATGCAATTCGATAAAACGCATCCCTGCTATCCGCTTGATGGCTATTTCTCTTTTGAAGGTCTCAAAGTATAGAAGATTCATCGTATTGAACAATAGTATGGAAGTGAATATTCCAAGAATTGTCGGAGATAGGGTCATAAGAATCTCAAGTTGAACATTTTTTCTCAGGGTGTTGTACTGTTGCCTGCTAGATAATAAGCTACCTATTGTATTTCGTAAATTGTATTTCTCCAGCAGCTGTTCCAGCATCTCTTTATCTTTGAAAAATACAAAATCTGGTAACGCATTTTCCCAAAAATAGGACGTTTCTTCAAAACTTTCAGGTGATAGAACAACAATCAACGGAGCCTGTAAAAATTGCTCATAATTTATCGGAGTATGATTGTAAATGAACCATCGCTTCTCGTCTGAAATGTAATAAACATTTGAATGCAAACTTATGGATCTTTCTCCATCCGCAAGCAATTTCCCTACCATGTCCTCAAAATACGCTTGGTAAACACTCGCATCATTTTGCAAACTCTTTGGTAATAATAAAGCAATTTCTCCCTTGCCTAATTGCTTTATCTCTTCCAGCTGATTGAAATCGTACAGGCCACCTTCTGATTGTATATAGTTCGGCGTCACATACAGCACCCTTTCTAGAGGAATTTCCTTGCTGGATTCAATAATGGTATGTTCTTTTATTGTGTTATGCCGTAAATGGTGCTGGACTAACATTACATTATTTTTCGAATATGATTCTAAAATTACATGAGACCAAGCTATTCTTTGTTGCTGAGCCATCGCTTCATCAGCTATGAACGCTTCACGATTCAAAGACAGACTAAAAACATCTTGTCTTTCTTGCCAAGCCTTTTCTCCTATCGTTAGTGTATGGAGGACTCCAACATATGTCAACGTTCGACTAACACCAATAGAGATGATACAAACCGCTAAACACTGACCTATTAGTAAAATAGCAAAAATCGCCTTGAGAGGCAAAGCTCCCTTAATTAGCTTTTGTAACTGAGTAATGTTTAATGCAATCATGAATCCAACACTTGTCGATAAAGACAGGAACAAAAGCAAACAAGCATAAAAAGCAATACCGATTGCTACAAAACGATAATATACCATTGGCCAACCCAAAATTAAAATAGCAATCAGTCCGAAAACAAGCGACCCTCCTGTAGCCAATGCTATATCTCTTCCATCCACTCTTAAAAAACGACTAGCAATCTGCCAACTCCTCACACCTGAAAGTATCTCTATCCCTGCTGACCGCAAGTAGACAATCTGCCCAACTACTGTCAATGCAAGATTTGTGAGTATAAAGATAATAAGGCCTAAGCTCGGAGCTCCCCTACCAAGAAATAGACTTAAACTGTTTAATAGGGTCGGTCTGTAAGTATAACTATCCACCAATCCTAGTGACTGTAAGACATTTTCTACCGCTTTGATGTCCAGATTCCCTTTTACAACATAGTAATTTTCAGCTAAGTTGGCCTGACTAGCTACTAACCTATCCGCTTTGACCAAGCCCTGTGGAAGCTCCCCCTTCCCAAAAACATCATAACTGGTAGTAGTTCGCCCACTATCATCTGTTTCTGTTATTGTCTTAGCAATTAGACTATTTTCCTTTTCAGCTAAATTTGTCAGGGCATCCGACACTTCTTCATAGGTCACTTCTTCCCCTCGACTTAATATGGAAACCGATGGATAGTAATGATAAATTAAAGAATCGAGTTGCAGACTCACTAACCATATACAGAAGAGACAGATGCTAAAAGTGGATAAATAAGTAAATACTTTTTTCATAACGAACCCCATTTGCACAAAAAGGAGGTGGACTCCACCACCTCCCTATCATTAGAACCCGTAACCAAAATCAACATGTTCTCAAACATTCGTTGATATAGCTTTTTATTTTATCTTAACATATTAACAGTTGATTTTCAACCAATTTTAATTATTTTTATAAAAAATCTATACTTGATTATTAAATATCTTTCGATAGATATTCTTTCAAACTAAGATAACTATTTTGCGGACCAAAAAATTTGAATAGACATTCCGCTTCTCTATAATAGGAGAGAATTTCATCTTTTGATAGAAATCCCTCTCCGACATTTGCGATTAAACAAAGCGTATCTGCCAAAAGATAACAACTCTTCTTGTCTCGCAAGATTTCGATTAGGTCTGTCAATTCATCAATTGCCTGTGACTGCCTCTTCCTTTTAAAAAGATAGTGAGCGTGATTGTAGCGAATCTTGATATACTTATGAAAACTCTCTGTGTTCGATATATCCAAGTGGCTAAGCTTTTCTGAAAGCCCCTCATACAAACTGTCTAAAGCCTCGTCTCGAGAAGTCAAGGCATAAAAATTAACCAAGCTGTTGTATACATCCAGATAAAAACTAGATTTCTTACTGATTCGATGACTAAGTTCTTCCATACGTACAATTGCAGTATCTTCCTTATGATAATGATGGAAGTCCACTATACAAGCCAGATAAGTTAAATATTCACTGCTTTCCTGCGAATGAACAGCTTCTTTCTGCTTCTCTGCCTCTACAAGATAAGCCAGTTGATCATAGGAACGAGTGAACAAAGCTTTGTCCACCAATCGTTTAAATACCGTAATATCAGGCGCTTTATCTGATACACTTTCATCAAAAAAATAGTCCATAGACACCTGTAAGCGTTGTGATAAGGTAAATAATATATCCGATGTAGGAGCAACTCCTAATTTTTCAACTCGACTAATCAAACTCTGCTCACAAATTCCCTCTGCAAGTTCCTTTTGAGTAAAGCCAAGTTCCTTTCTTCTATTTTTAAAACGTTTACTAAGAATCATTTTCATAGCCTTTCCATATATGTCCCTTAAGAAAAATCTCTATACAGATTATTATATCAAAATCATCTTTCTGAACATACAATTTTAATACACAAAAAGCCTATTCTTTGCGAATAGACTTTCTGCGCTCATAAATTTATTTAAGCAACTCCAAAAACAGGCCATATCCTGCTTCTTCCATTTCCTCTCTCGGTATGAAACGAAGGGCTGCTGAGTTGATACAGTAACGTAATCCACCCTTGTCACGCGGTCCGTCATCAAAGACATGGCCTAGATGAGCATGACCAGCCCGACTGCGGACTTCGATGCGGTTCATGCCGTGGGACTTATCTTGGAAATAAGTCGCAACTTCTTTGCTGATTGGTTTGGTAAAGGAGGGCCAGCCGCAACCTGAGTCGAATTTGTCTGTCGAGAGAAAGAGGGGCTCACCAGTCGTAATATCGACGTAGATGCCAGCTTGGTCACTATTCCAAAACTCATTTTCGAAGGGTCTTTCCGTCGCAGCTTCTTGAGTGACTTGATACTGGAGGTCGGTCAAGCTGTCTTTTAAGACTTGTTGGTCTGGCTTTTGGTAGTCTGCAACATCAATCAGAGGGATTTTTGCCTGTGCAAGATCGATATGGCAGTACCCTTGGGGATTTTTCTTGAGATAATCCTGATGGTAGTCTTCGGCGGGGATGTAATGCGCGAGTGGCTCCACTTCAACGGCTAGGGGGCGTCCGCCAAAGAGCTGAGACTGCTCCGTCATGACCTGCTCGATGGTCGGCAAATCAGCCTCATCTGTGTAATAGATACCAGTCCGATACTGGCGCCCCTTGTCAGGTCCCTGCTGGTTGACAGAGAAGGGATCAATGACGCGGAAATAATAAAGGAGAATTTCCCGCAAATTGATACGAGTCTCATCATAGGCTAGATAGAGTGTTTCTGCGTGATCTGTTTGTTTGAGGAGTTGATAATTGGTCGTCTCCACCTGTCCATTGGCATAGCCAACGCTGGTGTCAAGAATACCATCAATCTGGGAAAAGTAGCCTTCCATCCCCCAGAAACAACCGCCTGCTAGATAAATTTCTTTCATGTGAACTCCTTCTTATCTGCAAGCGTGGTTTCGTCACCCTTACAGATTTTTTTCTTTCATTTCTGCTTCCATTTTGAGGCGTTGAACCTTCATGGTCGCAGTACGTGGAATGTCGTCATAAGCCATCAAGATGGGTTCTTTCAATAGTGGTAGATCTGCAACCATGGCCCACCAAGCTTCCCAGTTCATCCCAGCATCTTCTGCCAGAGCAATAATCGGCTGCGGTGCACCATTGACATCGCGGATAATCACGACTTCTGATAAAAAGTCCAATTTATCCAGCAATAAATCTTCCAAGGCTAGATTGCTGTCGATGTGCTCAATGAGGTCAACCTGACGGTCTTTTAGAAGAAGTGTACCCTCTGGAGTCATGCAGCCATAGTCACCACTATCCCACCAAGCACCGTACACATTTTCTTGGAAGCGGGCATCTTCTTTATAGTAGGTCACAGCACGGCCTTTTGACAGGAACTGGATATGTCCGTTTTCTCCAGCTGGGAGAGGATTCCCTTTGGCATCTGTGATGCGTGCTTCTGTGTAACCTTCCAGACCAATCCCCATATCTCGTCCGCTAACTGTTCCTAGATTTTCCAAACGATGGTAACGTAAAATCATTGGACCACATTCACTTTGACCATAAACCTGCATAAAGACTGGATGTTGCTCTTTAGAAGCCTCCAAGAAGGCGCGAAGCGTACCAATATTGATAGCATCAAAGGTTGAATGGTAATAACGAATGCTACTAAAGACCTCTGGTTTTTCCTTGGCCAATCTTGCCCATTGGACAAAGTTGTTAGGATGGGTTTCCAGAGCACTTGGACGATGACGAGCAAGCGCCCGTTCAACATCATCTTTTCTTGCAGAAGAAAGCGGGTAGAGGGGGAATCCTAGCCCAATCGCCGACGACACGCCGATATTATAGCGCGAATGAACAGGGGAGATATGGAAGGCCAGCAAGCCTCTCTCCGTCATCTTGTCAAAAATAGTCTGTTGCCATGCTACTCGCCAGCCCATGGTCTGTGCTGTGTGGCAGATTAGTTTTGGAACACCTGTCGTTCCTGAAGTATGAGTCATGTATTGAATAACATCTTCTGGCAGGAGATTTTCTTCAAAAGCAACTGCTTCTTGCACTAGGACTTGGGGTAAAAATATCTTTGTGACCAGGTCAGTTCGAGTCATTCCTGCTACACGTTCTTCCGTTTCTTGGTCGTAGACAATGAAAGACTTTTCCAATCGCTCCGCAAACACATCTAAATTCGAAGATGGCAAATGGTAGGAAATCATAACAGGAACAGCACCCAATGCCGTTACCGCTACTGCTAACAAATAGGTGTCGAAAGCTGGGCTTTTATACAGAACCACCTTGTCCCCATAGCCAATACCTGCTGCTGCAAATTGAGCAGCTCTTTTTTGAATAGCCTCAAAAACTGTTTGATAGGTATTTTCCAATCCTAATTCAGGGAAGGAGGCGTAGGGGTGGTCAAAATAAATGGCAACATTTGGAAACTCTTGAGCTGCTGTTTTAAACTGACGATAAAGATTTAATGGTTTGTAACTAATAGTTGACATATCTAACCTTTCTAAAATGACAATGATAAGGTTATTATAACATCTTGTGTCAACCTTCACAATCTGATTTTTTGAACATACTTTCAGTTGTGAAAAAAACAAGTAGCGAATCTGAGCTCACTACTTGTTTACATTTTCAATTAACCAATCTCTGCCAAGATAGCTTTGATTTGATCTTTCGTGTGGACACCAGCAACTTGTTTCACAACCTGTCCATCTTTTTTGAACAAAAGAGTTGGGATAGACATGATACCAAACTGACGAGCTGTGTTTGGATTTTCATCAACATCCATCTTGTAGATGCGCAATTCGTCTTCGTCCACTTCATCTGCCAATTGCTCCAAAATTGGTGCTTGCATACGACAAGGACCACACCATGGTGCCCAAAAGTCAACAAGGACTACGCCTTCTTGTGTTTCAACTTCAAAGTTTGCATCTGTAATAACTTGAACCATAATTTTCTCCGTTTCTGTTTTTCTACTATCATTCTACACCAAAAAAAAACAGAAAGCGAATTTTTGCTACGGAAGAGAAATGAGTTAAACCTATCTATAAAAATTTCAGTTGTAAAAACAAATGGGTAAAGCCAAACTTGTCCGCAACGATACAAGCGAGAAATGAAAAATTGTTTTGCTTATCAAATCCAATTGTAACAATGAGACAAGGTGACGGAGTAGGTGCTACGGGAAAAAGAGGGGAGATAGATGTGTTGAGAAAATAGTGACTTGGAAAAATGTATTGGTCAAGCCAAACTTGTCCGCAGGGAAACGAGGGGGAACTGGGTGACTGTTCTTCCTGTCAAATCCAGTTGTAGCAATGGGACATAGTTATCGATGAGGTGCTACGGGATGAGATATGAGTTAAACCTATCTATAAAAATTTCAGTTGTAAAAACAAATGGGTCAAGCTAAACTAGACCGCAGGGGACAATGAGAAATCACGTACCTGATTTATTTACAAAAACAGAAAAAAGTTGAAAATGTTTCAACTTTTTTCTGTTAAATCCACCACATAGGTTAATTCTTGATAGACATCTTCTATGTCAAAGAGATCCAAGCCAGCTTCCTCACTGACTACATAAACACCTTCTCTCAAATAGTAGGGAACTGGCTGACCTTCCATATCTGAAAAGGACAATCTACCTCGCTCTAAATCAATTCCAAAGCGGAAGGTTGGAACATCTTGTGGCGCTCCGACCACTAGATAATCCGAACAGACTACCTCGCCACCCCATTTCTGATACAAATGGTTAGCAGCATCGTCCTCTCTGGTAAAGATAGCTAATTTCTCTACACCTTGCTCTCTCAATTCATTCTCTGCCTGTTCAAAAAGCGCTTGTGCAATGCCCTGCCCTTGAAAATCAGGGTGAACTGCTAGGTTAGTAAAATAAGCTGTTCGCTTACTTGGTGCGTAAATATAAGACTGGCTGCACTCTTCCGTGTAAATATCGATGTCAATTAGACCAACAATTTGTCCGTCTACTTCGGCCACCCATTCCACACGATAATCATAAACGTCTGTCATTAGTTCGGGCTTCTCTGTCTCTCTATCATCAAAGAATGGAGAGAAGAGGTAGCTGAGTGCCTTACAATAAACCCAGCCTTTTTCATCACTGGTTTGATATTTTCTGATAATCATAAGAATCTCCCATCGGTTGATTGCTATTTAAACGTCACAATAGTACAGCCTGAGCCACCTGCATTTTGTGGGGCGTAGCCGAACTCCTTGACTTGCTTATTGCGGCGAAGGTACTTTGTCACCCCTTCTCGGATAACCCCTGTACCAATACCGTGGACAATGTCGACTTGTGCCAGGTTATTGAGCAGGGCCTGGTCGATAAATTCATCCAGCTCCATCATAGCCTCTTCGTAGCGTTTACCACGGAGATCTAAGCGGGCTTTTGGCCCTCGTACATTGGCACGTTTGACTGTGTGAACCTGGCGTTTCTTAGGCTGCTCTGCCTTTTCCGCCTTGACTAACTCAAACTCATCTTTGGCCAAGGTCATCTTAATCAAACCAACCTGAGCTTCCCAACGTCCATCTTTAAGCTGATTGGTCAAGGTCCCACGTTGTCCATAAGCTGTAACGATAATGTCATCGCCCAACTTGGCTTCCCGCTGAATTTTGGCTTTTTTCAAGACTTTGTTCTTAGACAAATCCACCACTTCAGGTGCCAACTTTTTCAACTCTGCCTTGGCTTCGATAATCTGGTGGGGCTTAAGACTGGCTGCAGCATGAAGATTTTTGAGAATATCCTCGCTTTCTGCCAATGCCATATCTACAATTTCCTTGGCCTCCAAACGTGCCTTGTTGAGCTCATTTTCCCGCTCACGATTGAGCTCGTCATAGAGCTTACGAAGGGCTCGGTTCATCTTGTAATTTTCTTGTTCCACATCACGAATCTTATCCAGACGCTGACGACTTTCAACCGTCTGGCTTTCCAATTTCTCGATAATGCGGTTCACATCGCTATCTGTATCCGTCCAAGATTGGGCTGACTGAATGATGATATCAGATAGTCCAAGACGGCGGGCAATTTCAAAGGCATTGGAGCGACCAGGAACACCCTGCATAAACTTATAGGTCGGACGCAGGCTATTGCTATCAAATTCCATGCTGGCATTTTCAATACCAGAGGTTTCTATACCGTAGGCCTTAAGCTCAGGGTAGTGGGTGGTTGCCATGGTCTTGATCCCCCGCAGACGAAGGTCATCCAAAATAGCCATTGCCAAAGACGCACCCTCCTGCGGATCTGTCCCCGCTCCCAACTCATCGAAAAGAATAAGAGAATCTTGATCCGCCTCCGCTAAAATCTGTACCGTGTGGGTCATGTGACTGGAGAAGGTTGATAAACTCTGCTCTATGGACTGTTCGTCACCAATATCTGCAAAGATTTCCTTGAAAATGGCCACCCGACTGCCCTTGTCAGCCAAGATAGGCAAACCAGACTGAGCCATAAGGTGCGTTAATCCCAAGGTCTTGAGCATGATGGTCTTACCACCTGTGTTGGGACCTGTTATCACGATAGCCGTCAACTGACTACCGAAATACAGGTCATTTGGTACAGGCTCAGCAATGAGCGGATGGCGAACGTTGAGAAGGGCAATATCCTGCTTCTCAGATAGTTTGGGTACAACTGCTTGATGATCACGCGCAAAGAGATGCTTAGCACGGACGAAATCAATATGTCCGATAAGCCAGGCATTGTTACGAATCACGCCACTATGCGGACGGAGCATATCCGACAATTCCTGCAAGATACGGTTGAGCTCATGGCGTTCTTCTGCACGTAGGTGACTGATTTCCTCGTTTAAGGTCACAACAGCCCGCGGTTCAATATACACAGTCGAGCCAGATGCAGAAATGTCATGGACAACCCCCGCAATCTTATTGCGATAAGTATTTTTGACAGGAAGGACATTGCGTCCATTACGACTTGCCAAAATGCTATCGGACAGCATGTCGCCCTTGTTCTTCAAAATATCCTGCATGACCTGACGAACTTGGTCTTCAGCTTCACGGATTTTTCTTCGAATACGGGCTAGTTTTTCAGAGGCAAAATCCTCTACAAAACCAGCATCATTGATGGACTGGAGGGAGCCTTGTAAATGTGGAAAAAGCTCAATCTTCTCAAAGAGTTTATCCAGCTGGCTAAGACTGACATTTTCCAGATTTCCATAAAAATCCAAGAGAGATTTAGAAACTTCCAAGACCTTTTTAACAGCTAATAGCTCAGCGATATTGAGGTCTGTATCCAATTCCAAACGACGCATGGCTGGACCGATGTCGCTAGTAGCTGACAGACTGAAATAGGGATTTTCCACAAAAATCTGAGCTATGTCTGTCAACTCGTCGAAGGCCTGTTGGATACGGTGGACTTCCACCATGGGCTCCAACTGTCGTAATTCTTCAAAGCCCTGTTCCGTCAAAAGATAGGGCTCAATTTTTTGTCTTACCTTGTGAAATTCAAGGGTTTCAATAATTTTATTATTCATATGTTCCTACTTAGTCTTTTCCTTAGCTTTATCTCATTATCAAAACAATAATAAGATAAAATATAGTCTTTCCCAGTCTCTTACATTAAGGGGATAACAGTCAACTAATACTTAATGAAAATCAGAATCAGACTTGCTCCAAAGGTTCGGGGAACCTTTGGAGGCTGGAAATAGGCGAACGTAGTGCGTTTCGCTCTAATGCAGATAGAACTCTATTCCTTTTATATTTCAAGGGAACAGGCTGAAAAGATCCACTGGATCTTTCCACTCATCAAATCAACAACGTCTGATTTTGATTTTCCAAGAGTATAAATGACGATAAAAAGGATAAGGTCTCCCTTACCCTGCTATATTACTCAACCAGAGAGATTTTAAAAAGCTACTAGTGAATGGTGTGTACTGAATCATGATGTTGGCAAGAAAACTACTGTGCAATTTATCTTGAATCATCGCTAACGGAATAGTTGATAGCAAGACCATCACAATCTGAAGAGAAATAAAAGTCACCAAGACAGCCAAGGCACCGCTTATGAGATTGGTCATTTTTGTATCAGGATTAAAAGCCTCTAATAGATGGACAAATATTCCTATAAAACGCACAATAGCGTAAACCAAGACGTATATCAAAAGAAAGGCCAATCCCGCATAAAATACCATATCTAGGTCAAAGAGATATTTCTCATCAAAATAATAGTTGGAGCTCCCCTGGGTAGCATTGGCAAATGGCACCCAGAGATAAAGGAAGGATGCCAATTTTTTATAAGTAGCCGTCGCAACCACCAGAGCAATAATACTTCCCATGCTATAAAACGCCTGTATAACTAGACCACGACTGTAGCCAATGTAGAAACTCCATGCCAAAATGAGAATAATTGCTAATGAAATCATACCTTGTCCTCAAGCTCATCTAAGTCAATCAAGGTCACATTCTTTTTCAAGACCTTTTCTTTGACGCTTGCAAGTTCTTGTTCCTTTTGTTCAAATGCCATCTCGCGTGTTAGTTGAACGGATAGAGCATTGATTGCCAACAAAAGTGCGAGGGTTTCAGGGTCCGCCGTCGGCATCTTTTCTTTGATAGCTTGGTATTTTTCCTGTGCAATACGCTCAATTTCTTCCATGAATAAATTATCATGCTCAGTTGTCAAGGTTAATTGCTTCTCGCCAAATGTAAATTTATATCGATTTAAGTTTGCCATATCTTACCTCTTCTTCTATCTATTATAGCGTAAAAAACTTGATTTGGCTAATCTCTCCTATAAAGAATGCTTTCTACGAGCAAAATCTACAAAGCGGAATTTATCAATTTTATGCTTGCTTTCTGTATATTGGAATTGCTGGGTATCACCGAGATAGACACGAGATTTAATCAAGACCAAATAATCATCCTTCGATTGCATTAGATCGCGCTCTTCTCGACTGGTCGGCTCTACCGTAATCTCTTTTTGTGCATAAGCAATATCAAGGCCTAACTTATTTTCCAGGTATTCGTAAATGGATTTTTCAGCAATAGCAGTTGTCAACTCTGGCACGACATCAACAGCAAGATAATCTGTATCCACAACAGAGACCTTACCGTCAATCGAACGTGTACGGACAACTTTCCACACCTTGCTATACGGCTCAAAGCCTGTTAAATGCGAAAGGCTACTATTAACGGTAATCATATCTAAGCTGACAACATCTGTCTTGGTAGAAAGCTGGAGAACATTTGTCAATTCCTGATAGGAAGTTAACCCTGAAACTGGGAAATTGAGAATTTCTTGCTTAAGGACCATTGAACCACGCCCTTGCACTTTTTGAATCAAACCTCCCTCAGTCAAAATCGCCAACGCCTTACGAACCGTATCACGACTAACACCATAGATTTCCTGAAGCTGCTGTTCTGTCGGTAGGGAGCTTTCTGCCGGATAAACATTTGTCCGTATTTTTTCTTTTAAGTCATTATAAATTTCTTGGTATTTTTTCATCATTTCCTCGCAAATTCATCTGTCAAATAGCATACAACTATCAACATTATAACAAAATTCATTTCAAAATTAAAAAAACTAAGCAAAAACGCTTGCATTATTTTTTGAAATCGGATACAATCATAACACAAAAGAAATTTGTCCGTACAAATTTCGGAAAAGACATACTTTTGAGAGATGTCTAAAAAATATAGGGTGACGGATTCCATAAGCCGTCTAGAAGGAAAAATATATGGGAAAATTTGAAAAAGAAGCTAAACAGCTCCTAGAAGCTATTGGCGGAAAAGAGAATGTCAATGCAGTAACACACTGTGCAACACGCATGCGCTTTGTTCTTGCAGATGAGAAAAAAGCAAACGTAAAAGTCATCGAAGACATTCCTGCTGTAAAAGGAACATTCACCAACGCTGGTCAATTCCAAGTCATCATCGGTAACGATGTACCAATCTTCTACAATGACTTTACAGCTGTGTCTGGTATCGAAGGCGTATCAAAAGAAGCTGCTAAGTCAGCCGCTAAAAGTAACCAAAATGCCATCCAACGTGTTATGACTATGCTGGCGGAAATCTTCACTCCAATCATCCCTGCCCTTATCGTCGGCGGTTTGATTCTTGGTTTCCGTAACGTCTTGGAAGGCGTTCAGATGGAATGGCTTGGACAAGCCATGAAAGACGGGCAGTTGGTCTTTGACGCTGACGGTAACCCTGTATGGAACACCATCGTTCAGATTTCTCCTTTCTGGAATGGTGTCAATCACTTCCTCTGGTTGCCAGGTGAAGCCATCTTCCACTTCTTGCCAGTAGGTATCACTTGGTCTGTATCTCGTAAAATGGGAACGTCACAAATCCTTGGTATCGTCCTTGGTATCTGTTTGGTTTCTCCTCAGTTGCTCAACGCTTATTCTGTACCTGGTACAGATGCAGCAACCATTGCCAGCGACTGGTCTTGGAACTTCGGTGCATTTAGTATTGCCCGCATCGGTTACCAAGCGCAAGTTATCCCTGCCCTTCTTGCAGGTTTGGCACTTTCTTATCTGGAAATCTTCTGGCGTAAGGTTGTTCCAGAAGTGGTCTCAATGATCTTCGTACCATTCCTATCACTTCTTCCAGCGATTATCCTGGCTCACACTGTCCTTGGTCCTATCGGCTGGACAATCGGTCAATGGTTGTCAACCATCGTATTGGCAGGTTTGACTGGCCCATTGAAATGGCTCTTCGGTGCGGTATTCGGTGCCCTCTATGCACCGTTCGTTATCACTGGTCTTCACCACATGACAAATGCTATCGATACGCAATTAATCGCGGATGCTGGTGGAACTGGTCTCTGGCCAATGATTGCTCTTTCTAACATCGCTCAAGGTTCAGCAGTATTTTCCTACTTCCTCATGAACCGTCACAATGAAAAAGAAGCTCAGGTTTCACTCCCTGCAACTATTTCTGCCTACCTAGGTGTTACTGAACCAGCTCTCTTTGGTGTCAACGTAAAATACATTTACCCATTCGTAGCTGCTATGATTGGTTCAAGTATCGCAGGCTTACTCTCTGTAACCTTCAATATCCAAGCTGCTTCTATCGGTATCGGTGGTCTTCCAGGTATCTTGTCTATCAAGGCTGAATACTGGGGTGCATTCTTTATGACAATGATTGTTGCGATTGTTGTCCCAATGATCTTGACAGCTGTTTTCAAACGTACAGGTGCATTTTCAAAAAAAGAAGAAACTGTTGAAGAAGTTGTAACTCCAGCTGAAACCGTCGTTGAAACTGGCGCTGCTATCGAATTGATCAGCCCACTTACTGGTCAAGCCAAAGAATTGTCACAAGCTACTGACCCTGTATTTGCATCAGGTGTCATGGGACAAGGTGTCCTTATTGATCCGAGCGAAGGTGTCTTGGTTGCTCCAGTTGACGGTGAAGTATCCGTCCTCTTCCCAACAAACCACGCTGTTGGTATTACTGCAGCGAACGGAGTTGAACTCCTTATGCACATCGGTATGGATACTGTTGGATTGGAAGGCAAAGGCTTCAAAGCTCACGTCAAACAAGGCGACAAGGTAAAAGCTGGTGATAAATTGATTAGCTTTGACATCGATGTCATCAAGGCTGCTGGTCTTGTTGCTGAAACACCAGTTATCGTGACCAACCAAACTGACTTTGACACTCAAGTTATCGGAAATCTTCCTCGTGCCATCTCGCAAGGCGAAGCTATTCTGACAGTTACAAAGAATTAATGTTCTAGGAGGCTGGGCAAAAAGCCCTGGCCCACTTCTCAGTGTTCGTGTCAACATCTCAGCGCAGTGGTTGATTGGCAGATTTGTTCGTGTTTCACACTCCAAATCTGACCATCACGACTGTTGCGAACAAAGTTCGCTTCATCTCCAACCTCCAAAGGTTCCCCGAACCTTTGGAGCTATGCAGGGGTGGGAGTGAAACAGTCTGGGGATAGACTGTTTCAGCTCAACAACTAGAAATAAAGACTTGTTGACGAACTCTTTTTGACTTAGTCGAGTTCTTTCCCACTCCCTATCATTGCTTATGCAAGAAGGAAAAAATTAAGAAAGAGAGAGCAAAATGACAATAGACAAACGAAAGGTTGTTTATCAAATCTACCCAAAATCTTACAAGGATACAACTGGAAATGGTGTCGGCGACCTGCGTGGGATTATTGAAAAACTTCCATATCTAAAAGAGCTAGGCATTGATATGATTTGGCTCAATCCCTTCTATCCAAGTCCTCAACGGGACAACGGCTATGACATTTCTGACTATACAGCTGTCAATCCTGATTTCGGCACCATGGCTGACTTTGAAGAAATGGTGGCTGTCGGAAAAGAATTGGGCATCGAATTCATGCTAGACATGGTCCTCAATCACTGCTCGACAGACCACGAATGGTTCCAAAAGGCCCTAGCTGGCGACAAATACTACCAGGATTTCTTTATCCTACGTGACCAACCTACTGACTGGGTTTCCAAGTTCGGCGGCAATGCCTGGGCTCCTTTTGGTGATACTGGGAAATATTATCTTCACCTCTTTGATGTGACCCAAGCCGACCTCAACTGGCGAAATCCGCATGTCCGCGAAGAACTCTTCAAGGTGGTCAACTTCTGGAAAGACAAGGGTGTCAAGGGCTTCCGCTTCGACGTTATCAACCTGATTGGTAAGGATGAAGTCCTAGAAGATTGCCCAGTCAACGACGGCAAACCAGCCTACACCGACCGTCCGATTACCCACGACTACCTCAAGATGATGAACAATGCTACTTTTGGAGCAGAAAAAGGCTTCATGACCGTTGGGGAAATGTCTGCCACCACCATTGAAAACTGTATTCTCTACACAGCTCCTGAGCGGGAAGAATTGTCCATGGCCTTCAACTTCCATCACTTGAAAGTGGACTACAAGGACGGTCAAAAATGGACCATTATGGACTTTGACTTTGAGGAACTCAAACGCCTCTTTCACACTTGGGGCGAGGAGATGTCAGCTGGAAATGGCTGGAATGCCTTGTTCTACAACAACCACGACCAACCTCGTGCCCTCAATCGCTTTGTTGATGTAGAGAATTTCCGAAACGAAGGAGCAACCATGCTGGCCGCTTCTATCCACCTGTCACGCGGAACCCCTTACATCTACATGGGCGAGGAAATCGGCATGATTGACCCCGACTACGATAGCATGGACGACTATGTCGATGTGGAGTCTATCAATGCCTACCAGATGCTCTTGGACCAAGGTCACACGCCTGATCAGGCCTTCAAGATTATCCAGGCCAAGTCCCGTGACAATTCCCGCACCCCGATGCAATGGGACTCTTCTGACAATGCAGGCTTCTCAACAGGCGCCCCTTGGCTAAAGGCTGGCAAATCCTATCCAACCATTAACGTTGAACAGGAAAAAACAGGCCCAATCTTTACCTTCTATCAAGAGTTGATTCGACTCCGAAAAGAACTCCCCCTCATCTCAGAAGGGGATTACAAGGCAGTCTACAAGGATAGCCAGAAAGTCTACGCCTTTGAACGCTTGCTGAACGGTGAGAAACTACTAGTTCTCAACAATTTCTTCGCAGAAGAGGTTGAACTAGACCTGACAGATGACTACGCCCACGGTCAAGTCCTCATCAGCAACTATCCTGACAACAAACTAGGCAAAAAAATCATTCTCAAACCTTACCAAGCATTGGCGATTCAAGTTAAATAAACGATAAAGCATCCGAAAACAACACTCTACATGTCAATTTTAATTTTCCTAAAATTAGAACCTGCCTTCGCAGCTCAGTATGTTACTTGTGAAGGCAAGTTCTTGGTTTAAGGTTTCTTTTAGGAATATATTTTATACTGTGATTTGCGCACGAAACAGCTATCTGGGGGGAGATAGTTGTTTCTTTTTTATAGTCATTTGAATTAACTTTGATACATCATCACTTTCGGCTTGCCGTACTCTACGAAAGTGACTTGTTTCGCAAGTCTTATTTTCAACCTAGAACAGCCTCTAGGCTGTTCTAGCTGCCTGCACCTCAGTTCCTTGTTTGAAAGTTAATTCATTCGACTATATTACTACATATAAAGAAATAACCGTTTCAGATAAGGCTGAAACGGTTATTTTTGTAAGTCTAATTAAAAGATACATGCACATGATCGTAATGGTTTTCTGTAACGCTACCACGGTCTGGCATCAGGTTCCATGTATAGGCTGGACCATAGATACTGTCATACGGCGCATAGAAACGCTGTTTCCAAATGATGTAGTTGATATTTTTAGAAGCTAAGTTTGCAACTGCATAAGCTGCCACTTGATCTCCTAGAGCTGAGCTCTCAGGCACCATAAAGTCAATTGCCAGACCTTTACCATGGTCTCCTGAATCACCTGCACGGTAACCAGAGAATGAGGTAATACCAAAGGCATTTGCCACTTTTACGCGGAAGGCTGCTACCTGTGGTTGCAAACCAACATCATAAGCACTTGTACTTGTTGTAGTGGTTGATAGGGCTGTCACTTGTGGAGTTTCAACTACAGGCTGTTCTACAACTTCCTCTACAGGTGCTTCTACTACAGGCTGCTCTACAACTTCCTCTACAGGTGCTTCTGCTACAGGCTGTTCTACAACTTCTTCTACAGGTGCTTCTACTACAGGCTGTTCTACAACTTCTTCTACAGGTGCTTCTACTACAGGCTGTTCTACAACTTCCTCTACAGGCGCTTCTACTACAGGTTGCTCTACAACTTCCTCTACAGGCGCTTCTACTACAGGTTGCTCTACAACTTCCTCTACAGGCGCTTCTACTACAGGTTGCTCTACAACTTCCTCTACAGGCGCTTCTACTACAGGCTGCTCTACAACTTCTTCTACAGGCTGCTCTACAACTTCCTCTACGGGTGCTGAGTCAGTAACTGATGAAATTTGATCCAACGGAATAACCGTATCCTCAACCGTTACTTGATTGGTTGTTAGGTCAACAGTTGCCTGAACGGTCTCATTTGTGTTTCCCTGAACAGGAGCTTCAATCTCAACCTGAGTCACTTGATTGTTTTGGTCAACAGTCGTCGTCAGTACCGTATCAGGGAAAATCAAGTTGACATCTGCAATTTGATTCATTTTCGCCAGCAAGTCCATATCAATATTCATAGCTGAGGCGATGGCTGATAAGGTATCCCCATACTGAACAGTATAGGTCATCTTTCCTTCTTCTTGGACAATTTCTGGGCTAATTTCAGAAACAGTACGTGGAGCCCATTCGAGGGCTAAAACATTTGTCGAAATCATCCCTGTACTAAAGAGGGAAAGAGCCAATGAAGATGTGTATAACATCTTCTTATTGTTTTTCATGATGGGTGTTTTTCTCTTGCGACGCATATGTTGTGGTTTATTTGTTCTCTTACGTTTCATAATCTTATTCCTTCTTTATTTTTGAGATGGTTCTATCTTACCTAAATCAAATCTGAAAAACAAGCCTTCAACCGTTCTTTTAAATAAACTGTCTCCACTATGTAATCTTAGGACTTTTCTGTCACACAATCAATATAAATGTCATCTGACTGTCATATTATTAGATAATACTAAATGACGATAAAAAAATGAGAGTAAGGTAATAACCCAATAATTGGCTACTAGCTCACTCTCATTTCTATTTTCGGATTAGTCAAATCCCTACATTTCTTCAGGGTAAACCAAGCCCCATTCTTTACGGAGTTGGGTCATGATGTCCATGACATCTTGGGTGTAGGCTAGGTGCATGGTGTTTTCGATGCCTGCGACAGCTTTTTCCATATCCGCCACTTCATAAGAAAGAGCCTTGGCTATCTCGCCCGCTTCGATTACTTCTTGACTACCGTCTTCAGTATAGGTAATGACTGCCTTCTGACCGCGAGGGTACTCGTAAAGCTCGATGTAGCCTTTATCGTAGGCAATGGTGCCCCGTTTTGGCTGTTTGGCATGGAGGGTCAGGGCGATGGTCGCCATTTCTCCTGCATCATTGCTGAGCAAAATCCCTACCTGCTCGTCCACACCTGTCGGAGCCAATTTGACCTGGGACAAGACCTGATTTGGCTTTTCCGTCATAAACCAACGGACAAAGGACAGAGCGTAGACACCAATATCCAAAAGGGCACCGCCTGCCAAGTTTTTATTGAAAAAGCGGTTGGTCATGTCGTATTCCTTGTAGCTACCAAAGTTCATCTGAATCATCTTCAACTCTCCAAGCTTGCCACTGGTAACCACTTGGCTCAACTGACGATAGATTGGCATATGGAAAATGGTCATGGCTTCTGCCAGGATAACCTGATTTTCTTCTGCCAGTTGAATGGCTTCTGCTAATTCTTCTGAATTAAGCGTAATAGACTTTTCACAGAGGACATGCTTTCCAGCCTTCAAGGCCTTTCTCAAATAATTGATATGGGTATTGTGAGGCGTAGAAATGTAGATAATGTCTACTTCAGGATCCTCAAACACTTCATCGATTTCTCGATAAACTTTCTCGATGCCATATTTTTGCGCAAATTCCACACCCTTGTCATAGGTACGGTTGGCTACCGAATAAAGATTTCCTCCCATAGCCTGCAAGGCCTGAACCAATTCGTTGGCAATGACACCTGTTCCCAGAGTCGCCCATTTATACTTCATTTGCACTTCCATAGTGTACCTCACTTTCTTCTACCATTATAGTAAATTCCACCCTTTTCTGCACACTCTAACTAGCATTTGTGTTACAATAAGAACATGAATACCGTTGTACTAAAGGCATCTACCCAGCAAAAACAAGCCATGATGGCTCACTATGACCGCTATCGGCAGACCAGCAAAAATCCTTACATAGAAGCATTTTTCAAACTGACCGGTGCCAGCTTGTCCATCTACACTTCTGGAAAAGTCGTTTTTCAGGGGGAAATGGCAGAGCAAGAAGCAGGGCTCTGGGGCTATGAGCCAGAAAAGTCTGGACAGACGACCATACCTGGTCAAAACCTGCCCATGATTGGTACAGATGAGGTTGGAAACGGGTCTTATTTTGGAGGTTTGGCAGTCGTTGCTAGTTTTGTCCGCCCAGAAGACCATGCCTTTCTCAAGTCGCTTGGTGTGGATGATTCCAAGAAAATGACAGACCAAAAAATCTGCCAAATCGCCCCTCTCTTAAAAGAGAAAATCCCCCACCAAGCTCTGCTATTGTCACCGAAAAAATACAACGAAGTCATCGAGCAAGGCTACAATGCGGTGTCTGTAAAGGTCGCCCTACACAATCAGGCTATTTTCCTACTCTTGCAAAAGGGTGTCCAGCCTGAGAAGATTGTCATTGACGCCTTCACTTCCAGTCAAAATTATCAAAAGTACTTGAAGAAGGAAGCCAATCAATTTGCCAACCCCGTCACTCTAGAAGAAAAGGCTGAGGGCAAGTATCTGGCTGTGGCAGTATCTTCTATTATTGCTAGAGCTATGTTTTTAGAAAATCTTGTCCAGCTTGGTCAACTAGTTGGGATGAATCTACCGTCTGGTGCGGGCAGTAAATCCGACCAAGTCGCAGCAAGCATCTTAAAACAATATGGCATGGCTGGTCTCAACCAAACTGCCAAACTCCACTTTGCCAATACGCAAAAAGCACAAAAATTATTGAAATGAGGAAAAAATATGGGAGCAATCCAAAAAACAAAACGCTCACCACTAGTCGCCTTCTTAGCTGAATGGGGCATCTTTTTACTGTTTATGGCAGCTTTTTTTGCCAGTCGTTACTTTATCTGGAATCCTGTCTCTGTCGATGGCCATTCCATGGACCCAACGCTTCAACACCAAGAAAAACTCATCATGCTAAAAACGACCTCTATCGACCGCTTTGATATTGTTGTAGCCAGCGAGACAGACAGCGATGGCAAGGAAAAACTGATTGTCAAACGTGTGATTGGTATGCCAGGTGACACTATTCGCTACGAAAACGATGTCCTCTATGTTAACGACCAAAAAGTGGACGAGCCTTACTTAGATGAATATCTCGCTGCATTCCAGAAAGATAAACTTCAAGAAGTCTATTCTTACAACAAACAATTCCAAGCTGTGGCCCAATCTGCTGAAGCTTTCACACAAGATGCCAATGGTTACGTAGACTTTACCGTGACAGTCCCAGAAGGACAATACTACCTGATGGGAGATGACCGCCTTGTCTCACTAGATAGTCGTAGTGTAGGAACATTTTCCCGTGAAAACATCAAAGGAGAAGTTGTCTTTCGCATGTGGCCTTTCAATCGTATCGGGACTGTTGATTAATACAAACAAGTTTGGAGCAATCCGTTCCAAACTTCTTTTCATTATTATTGGAACTAAACTCTATGAACGAAGTGTATGTTACCGGTACTATTGACCGGATTATTTTTGAAAATCCTAGTAATTTTTATAAAATCCTTCTCCTTGAAATCGAGGAAACTGACGCAGACTATGACGACTACGAAATTATTGTGACCGGAACGATTGCCGATGTCATTGAAGGAGAAGACTATCGTTTCTATGGCAATCTGGTCACCCATCCCAAGTATGGTCAGCAGCTGCAAATTTCTCGCTACGAACGTAGCAAGCCTACCTCAGCTGGTCTGGTTAAGTATTTCTCCAGCGACCATTTCAAGGGAATTGGACGAAAAACAGCTGAAAAAATCGTTGAGCTCTATGGCGAGGATACCATTGATAAGATTTTAGCTGAACCTGAAAAACTAACCCAAATCACAGGCCTATCCAGCAAGAACATGCAGGCATTTGTGGAGAAACTCCGCCTCAATTATGGCACCGAGCTGATCTTGGCAAAACTAGCTGAGTATGGCATTCCCAATAAATTGGCCTTTCAAATCCAAGACCAGTATAAGGAAAAAACACTTCAGATTATTGAAGAAAACCCCTATCAACTGGTCGAAGATGTCCAGGGGCTCGGCTTTACCATTGCCGATAGGATTGCGGAAAATCTAGGAATTGCCAGCGATTCCCCCCAACGCTTTCGGGCAGGTATGCTCTTTAGCCTCATTCATCGCTCCATGGAAACAGGCGATACCTATGTGGAGGCCAGAGACTTGCTGGAAGCAACCCTTGAACTGCTGGAAAAATCCCGCCATACAGAACTAGACCCTGCCGCGGTTGCCCACGAGTTGACGGGACTGATTGCAGACGACAAGGTACAGCAAGAAGGCACAAAGATTTTTGACAACAGCCTCTACTTTGCCGAACATGGTATCCATAAAAACCTGACCCGCCTGATGGGAAAAAATGGTTTCAAGCCCTTCCCACGCGCAGACGTTGAGGCTGCCATAG
Organism: Streptococcus sp. 2020WUSS089; assembly: GCF_044427405.1. NCBI lineage: Bacteria > Bacillati > Bacillota > Bacilli > Lactobacillales > Streptococcaceae > Streptococcus > Streptococcus sp. 2020WUSS089. The sequence continues at coordinate 49,253 of NZ_JAOTGD010000008.1, forward strand.
CAGAGCTGGAAAGTATGTCTTCCCTAACCTACGATGACATTCAAAAAGAAGCCATTGTCCAAGCCATTACCAATCCGCTTTTCATTCTGACAGGCGGACCAGGAACTGGAAAGACAACCGTTATCAACGGAATTATCGCGGTCTATGCCATCTTGCATAAGATTGACCTGACTCGCAACCGAGAAGAATGTCCTGTCCTCCTTGCCGCTCCAACCGGACGAGCAGCCAGACGGATGAATGAATTGACAGGCCTGCCTTCTGCCACCATCCACCGCCATCTCGGTCTGGTAGAAGGACAGGAAGAATCCTACCGTGATGATTATTTGGATGCCGACTTTATCATCGTGGATGAGTTTTCTATGGTAGATACTTGGTTGGCAAACCAGCTCTTCCAGAACATCTCCTCCCAGACCCAAGTTCTGATTGTCGGCGATGCGGAGCAATTACCTTCTGTCAGCCCCGGTCAGGTCCTAGCTGACCTCTTGAAAATCGACAAGCTACCCAGCATCACTCTGGAACGCATCTACCGTCAATCCGATGATTCGACTATTGTTACCCTAGCCAGCCAGATTCGCCAAGGGGCCCTGCCTAGCGATTTCCGTGAGAAAAAGGCTGACCGCTCCTATTTTGAAGCACAAAACGAACAAATTCCAGCCCTGATTGAACGCATTGTCGGCGCAGCTATCAAGTCAGGTATCCCTGCAAACGAAGTCCAAATCCTCGCACCTATGTACCGTGGTGCCGCAGGCATTGACCAGCTCAACACCATGACCCAGGCCCTGCTCAATCCCCTAGAAGACGGAGAGCTGGAATTCCTCCACAACGAGCAGGCCTTTCGTCAAGGCGACCGAGTCATCCACCTAGTCAACGATGCTGAGGCCAATGTCTTCAATGGTGATTTGGGCTACATCACCGACCTCCTGCCTGCCAAGTACACCGACTCCAAGCAGGACGAGATTACTATCAACTTCGACGGTAGCGAGGTCACCTATCCCCGTAACGAATGGTACAAGATTACCCTGGCCTATGCCATGTCCATCCACAAGTCCCAAGGCAGTGAGTTCCAAGTGGTCATCCTTCCCATTACCCGCACCAGCCACCGCATGCTCCAGCGCAACCTGGTCTACACCGCCATCACCCGCTCCAAGAGCAAGCTCATCCTCCTAGGCGAAATCTCCGCCTTTGACTACGCCGTCAAAAACGCCGGCACCGTCCGAAAAACCTATCTGGTCCCACGTTTCCAAGGGAAAATGGCAGAGCAGGACAGTAAGGAAAGCCTGACTGAAAACAACGAAAGCAAAACAGCCACACAAACCCAGCCCCCTGCCCAGTCAGATAAGCCAAAACAAACAGAGCCCGTAACAGAAAACAGCCAACAACTGTCCCTTCTTGACCAAGACCAGCCAGAAAAAACAAGTGGACAACCCAGAGAATATATTCTGACGGCGGACAACCTGTTAACCATCGACCCCATGATCGGCATAGATCAGGCAGATATTGAAGAGTTTTTTAAAGCATAAAAACCAGCAAGTCAGTAGATTTGCTGGTTTTACTCTTCTCTAGTCGTTTCGTTTGCTTATTAGTACAAGGCAACGATAGGCTGGCTACTTCAACAGTCCAGTAGAGCGTTTGAACTCGGAAATGAGGCTTCCTCGCTCTTCTTAGTAATAAAAGATACACTAATGGACTATATCATCAACCATGATTCATCAAGCTGCCCCTTTGTTAATCTGAACTGCTTGCCATGTTCATCAATCAGTGCATGAAGCTCCTGAGCGTCTTTTACTGACCAATCTTTTATCTGCTCTGTAAATTCCTGTCTCAAACTCAAATAATCCTTAGACTGACTAAGTCCTAACCGATTAAATAGTCGAAGAGCATATTGATCCGCCACAAAAACACTTCTTCGACACAAATAGAGCAAAATAACATCCGCAGTTTCATTACCAACCCCCTTCAAGCTCAGCAGCTCTTCTCGGAGTACTGCTGTCTCAACATTATCTAAACGAGAAAAATCTCCATCGAACTGATTGGCCCACTCAACCACTGACCGAATGTAGAGCGATTTTTGCTTGAAGAATCCTGCTGGGCGAATGCATTCTTGTAAATCCTCCACAGGCATCTTTAAAAGCGAATGAATTGTCAACCGTCCCTCCAACTGTTCCAAAGCACGCTTGGCATTTGCTTCCGTTGTTTGCTGGATAAGAATCATAGATACCAAATCCTTTATGGGATTTTCATCGTTCCACCAGTGAAATTCACCATATCGCCGTTTTAAATTTTGGTAAAGAACCGTCAACTGTTCCACTACTATCCCCCATCTCACCTTGTTTCTCCTTGCCATTATAGCACGATGAGTGAAGGGATACAACACTACAGTTCCTCTAGTGATATTGTATCTACAATCACTTCAAACTGTTCAGACAATACCTCTGGAAAATAATTCAAACAATTAGCTGTCGCAAAGGCTGCCGCTTCTCTCAAGAAGATTTCTGGGTCTTGCCCTTGGCTGATGCCCTTGACTAGCAAGCCCAAGTAGAAATCCCCTGCCGCAATGGGATTTCGTGTTTCTTTCTTTGGAGACTGGATACGGAAGAAGCGCTGACCAATCTTAGCTAGACTACCCTTACCTCCCATGGTAATGATGATGTTCTCATGAGGAGTCACTTCTTTCAGAATACCTAAAATAGCTTCAGGACTTTCTTCATCCAGCTCTGGATAAATATCTTTCAGCTCTTCATTATTGATTTTGATAAGGGCCGGTCTAGCTTGATAAGCCACACGTAAAGCTGGTCCACTGGTGTCCACTATGGTCAGAACCTCTGGGTATTTTTCAATAAACCGCTGAATATAATCATCCGGCATCCCCTTCATCAGACTACCTGAAAAGACTAGGATGTCGCCAGCTTGCAGGCTATTTTCAATCTGCTGAGTGAATTGGTTGAGCAAATCCTCTGTTAGTTCAAAACCTTTTTCATAGAAAAGAACGACATCGCCTGTACTGGTTTCAACGTAAATATTGCAGGTTCTTGTGTTCTGATTATTTTCAACCACGCGCAGGGCATTTCCACCATCAGCATTAAGCTCCTGAATGTAGCGACCAATCTGCCCACCTAAAATGGTATGGATAGTATAGTCTGTCACTCCATTTTCTCGAAGTGCATAGGCCACGTTAAAGCTTTTTCCACCAGGATAATCCCTCACTTCCGTCGGTCTCAGGGGAATATTCTTTTCAATCTTTTCCACAAGAAGCGTGCGGTCTAGGGCTGGATTGGGACAAATCAAGTGAATCATGACGGTCTCCTTTTTGGTTTTTTGTTTATATTATTATACTATATATAAGCAGAAATAAAAAGATAATTCCTCGATGGGAACTATCTTTTAGACCATTTAAATTTTTTATGCAAGTACGGAAATTCGTTCCTGCTGGTAGCCACCTTTTTCCGCAATGTCAACCAAAGCCACAGCATAGTCGGCATAACTAATATAGCTTTCACCTTGGGCATTGACTTGGAAAACCTCGCCAGCCAAAGTGTAGGCACCTGCTTTTTGACCTTCTGCATCAAAATCGGCTGCTGGGCTGATATAGGTCCAGTTGACCGCTGTCGCCTGACGATAGAGGTCTAGACCAGCACCCATAGCCTCAGCGATTGGCAGGTATTCCGCAGGGAAATCTGGAGTATCTTTCAGCATAGCTGTCTGGCTCTCGTCTAAATAAAGACTGCCTGCACCACCAACTACTAAAAGACGAGTTGGACTACCAGCAAGGATGGTCGCTAGATGCTCAGCAAGACGAGCGTGATCCGGCAAGGTTTCTGGTGTCCAAGCACCAAAAGCATTGACTACTACATCAAAACCAGCCAAATCTTCTTTGGTAAGAGCAAAAGCATCCTTCTGGATTACTTCTTGGGCTACGCTCTTGTTTTCAGAACGGACAATAGCCGTCACCTGATGACCACGTTCTACTGCTTCCTTTGCAATAGTTTGACCTGCTTGACCATTCGCTGCAATAATAGCAATTTTCATATTGATACCTCACTTGTTTCGTTGTAATAACTTCATTTACAACGTAAGTATAAATCTTTTTGATTGTAAAGTCAATTGTTACAACTCAAAAATTAAAAAAATCATCACAAGGATGATTCACTAACTAGTCTTTTAGTGCTAGGGCAACACTCTACAGATTACTTCAACAGTCCAGTGGAGTGTTTGAAGTAGGAAATAAGGAAACAAAGTTTCTCCTTACGTCCGTCGACCTAATAAAACGACTATAGTTCCGCCAAGAGATCAGCAAGCCTTGTCTTAGCAAGTTCATTTTCCAAAGCCGACTGAGCATTTTCCAAACGGCTATCTAGCAGGGGATGAATATTGCGACCTACTTGGCAGGAAGGATTCGGTTGCTCATGAAAAGCGAATAATTGACCTTTTTCTCCAAATAACTCCACAGCCTGATAGACATGCAAAAGTGTAATCTGGTCTGGACCCTGTGCCAAGCGAGCACCTCCAACACCACGCGCTACTTCTACCAGACCAGCCTCCTTGAGTTGGGACAAAATATTTCGGATAATGACAGGATTAACCCCGACACTGCCTGCAATGCTAGTACTGGTCTGTTTTTCTTTTTCTCCTTCCAGAGCCAAGAGAACCAAGATATGGCTGGCAATGGTAAATCTACTTGAAATTTGCATCTCTTCTCCTTTTTTTCAGTCTATCATAGACTGAAACAGAACTCAAGTTTGAAAATTAGTCACGGTCACACCCAGCAAACGAATCCCTTTTTCAATCTTCCCAATTTCTTCAATTAGTTGACGAACCTCTTTCTCAATCGTTTCCGTCTGGTCCGTATACACCTCTAGACTATGACGTTTCGTCAAGGTAGAAAAATCACCATAACGTACCTTTAAAACAATTGTTCGCCCCTTTTTTCCATTTCGCTTCAAACTGGCTGCGACCCGTTGGCAAAGACTGATTAGCTCTTTCAGGACATCCTCCTCCCGATAAAGAAGTTTGCGATAGGTCCTTTCCTTTCCAATTGACTTACGAACACGGTCCACTTTAACGGGCGAATTAGAAATGCCCCTCGCTTTCCGATAAAGGTCGAAGCCAAAACGCCCAAATCTATCTATCAAAACCATTTCTGGTACATCTAGCAAATCTTGCCCCGTGTAGACCCCCATCTCATGCAGGCGTTCCACCGTCTTCTTCCCCACACCGTGAAATTTTTCAACAGGCAGGGAGGCGAGAATACCAACAGCATCTTCAGGTAGAATCAAGGTCAAACCGTGCGGTTTTTCCATATCAGAGGCAATTTTTGCCAAAAATTTATTATAGGAAACACCTGCGGAAGCTGTCAGATGCAATTCATTCCAAATATCGTATTGGATAAGCTTGGCAATCTTAACCGCAGAGCTGATGCCCAACTTATTTTCTGTTACATCCAAGTAAGCCTCATCGATAGACATGGGCTCCACCAAATCAGTATAGCGATGGAAAATTTCTCGAACCTGTCGCCCAACTTCCTGATATTTTTCATAATTGCCAGAAATGAAAATCGCCTGAGGACAACGCTCATAGGCCTCTTTTGAGGACATAGCCGAGTGAATCCCAAAGGCACGCGCCTCATAATTACAGGTAGACACCACTCCTCTACCGCCAGATAGTCTTGGGTCAGCCCCAATGATAACAGGTTTGCCCTTCAAAGCAGGATTATCCCTGACCTCAATAGCAGCAAAAAAAGCATCCATATCTACATGAATAATTTTTCTAGATAAATCATTGATTAAGGGAAAAATTAACATGACTGCCTCTTCCTGTTTACAAGTTTAACTCGCTATATTATACCGCATTTCTTAGGAAGTTTCAGCCTTTAGATTCGTTGCACCAGCCATCTTACCAATACAATAAACGACAGCTTATCACCTTATTACAAATACAAGCAGAAATTCACTTTGAAAATGCCAACTCTGTCTTTCAAGTTTTTTCATATTCCTTGAAAGGTTTTTCATTTATTTTCAAGTATTTTTGTCTTGTAGAAAGTGTTTTCAAATGGTATAATGATGACATGTTGGTATTGATACAAAGTCGATACCCAAAAGCATAAAAGGAGAACCCTCATGTCAACAAAAGTTAAAACAAAAAATGTTGCTGAAGACATTTTCGCCCAAGCCTGGGAAGGCTTTAAAGGTACAGATTGGCAAGATAAGGCAAGTGTAACACGCTTCGTTCAAGCCAACTACACTCCATACGATGGAGATGAAAGCTTCCTCGCAGGCCCAACTGAGCGTTCACTTCATATCAAAAAAATCATCGAAGAAACAAAAGCTGGCTACGAAGACACTCGCTTCCCAATGGACGTAGATCGTGCTACTTCTATCGCTGATATTCCAGCAGGTTTCATCGATAAAGAGAACGAACTCATCTTCGGTATCCAAAACGATGAGCTCTTCAAACTCAATTTCATGCCACGTGGTGGTATTCGTATGGCTGAAACAACTCTTATCGAAAACGGCTATACTCCAGACCCACTCCTTCATGAAATCTATACAAAACACGCTACAACTGTAAACGACGGTATCTTCCGTGCCTACACCGCTGACATCCGTCGTGCTCGCCACTCACACCACGTTTCTGGTCTCCCAGATGCATACTCACGTGGTCGTATCATCGGTATGTACGCTCGTTTGGCACTTTACGGTGCAGACTACTTGATGGAAGAAAAAGTAGCTGACTGGAATGCGATTACTGAAATCGATGAAGAATCAATCCGTCTTCGTGAAGAAATCAACCTTCAATACCAAGCATTGCAACAAGTTGTACGCTTAGGTGACTTGTACGGTGTTGATGTTCGCAAACCTGCGATGAACACGAAAGAAGCTATCCAATGGACAAACATCGCCTTCATGGCAGTATGTCGTGTTATCAACGGTGCCGCAACTTCTCTTGGTCGTGTGCCGATTGTTCTTGACATCTATGCAGAGCGTGACTTGGCTCGTGGTACATTTACTGAATCTGAAATCCAAGAATTTGTTGATGACTTCGTATTGAAACTTCGTACAGTGAAATTCGCTCGTACAAAAGCCTTCGACGAAATCTACTCTGGTGACCCAACATTCTTGACAACATCTATGGCAGGTATGGGTAACGATGGTCGTCACCGTGTTACTAAGATGGACTACCGTTTCTTGAACACACTTGACAACATCGGTAACTCTCCAGAACCAAACTTAACAGTTCTTTGGTCAGACCAACTTCCATATTCATTCCGTCGCTACTGTATGGCAATGAGCCACAAACACTCTTCTATCCAATACGAAGGTGTGACAACAATGGCGAAAGATGGTTATGGCGAAATGTCATGTATCTCTTGCTGTGTATCTCCACTTGATCCAGAAAGCGAAGACCAACGCCACAACATTCAGTACTTCGGTGCTCGTGTTAACGTTCTTAAAGCTCTTCTTTCAAGCTGGAACAACGGCTACGACGATGTTCACAAAGATTACAAAGTGTTCGATGGTGTTGAACCAAATACTTCTGAATTCTTTGACTACGATCAAGTTATTGCCAACTTTGAAAAAGCCCTTGACTGGTTGACTGACACTTATGTAGATGCAATGAACATCATCCACTACATGACTGACAAGTACAACTATGAAGCAGTTCAAATGGCATTCTTGCCAACTCACCTTCGTGCAAACATGGGCTTCGGTATCTGTGGCTTCGCAAATACTGTTGACTCATTGTCTGCTATCAAGTACGCACAAGTGAAACCAATCCGTGACGAAGATGGCTTCATCTACGACTACGAAGTAACTGGCGACTTCCCACGTTATGGTGAGGACGACGACCGTGTAGATGACATCGCGAAATGGCTCATGGAAGCATTCTTCTCTCGCTTGAACAAGCACAAATTGTACAAGAATGCTGAAGCAACTGTGTCTATCTTGACAATCACTTCAAACGTTGCTTACTCTAAACAAACAGCTAACTCACCAGTTCACCGTGGTGTATTCCTCAACGAAGATGGTTCTGTTAACACTTCTAAAGTGGAATTCTTCCCACCAGGTGCCAACCCAACTTCTAAATCTCGTGGTGGTTGGTTGCAAAACTTGAATACTCTTTCTAAACTCAACTTCAAACATGCCAACGACGGTATCTCATTGACAACTCAAGTTTCACCAAAAGCTCTTGGTAAAACATTCGATGAGCAAGTGAACAACTTGGTGACAATCCTTGACGGATACTTCGAACAAGGTGGTCAACACGTGAACTTGAACGTTATGGACTTGAACGACGTTTATGACAAGATTATGGCAGGTGAAGATGTCATCGTTCGTATCTCTGGATACTGCGTAAACACTAAATACCTCACTAAGGAGCAAAAAACTGAATTGACTCAACGTGTCTTCCACGAAGTTCTTTCAATGGACGACCACGCTGCTGAAGTTTCAGGCCAAGCTTAATCAAGCAAACACAAAAGGACTTGCAATGCAGGTCCTTTTTATCGTCATTTAGTTTATCTTTTATTACGTCGACGAATGAGGAAACTTTGTTTCCTTATTTCCAACTTCAAACACTCCACTGGAGTGTTTGAACTCACCTTGCCTGATTGCAACAGTCTGGGGGATACGAATAGTCCGGTGGACTATTCGTACCTGAGCCTGAAAACAAAAAAGCGAAGTACCTCAGCAAGTCAATGCCTAGAAATAAGAAAGCATTGAGTTATGCCTGCGGCTCGTTGCCTAGTACTAAAATACTATACTATGTCGAAAAATTTTCTGAGTGTTGCGGAAGGATACAGAAGCAGTTCATAAAAAAATCCCTGTTAAACAGGGATCATCATTTGTCATCCTTCAAACTTCTATAAACATCGTCTATAAAAAGCTTGGCAATTCTCTTTTTAAAATCATCGTTATTAAGCAGGACTCCAAAAAAATCTTGATTTTGCATATAACCCTCAGTCAAAGCATTATCAATCTCATCCTCAAAAGAAAACTCGAAATCTTCACGAGAATTTACCTTGGCAGACTGCTTGAGTTTCTCATTTTTCTTCATGAGTTCACGAATAGAAACTGCTCCGCTAACACCGATTTGAGGATCAATCGTCAAATCAAGTTGCTCATTGATTTCATCAATAATCTCTGAAAGACGTTTTTCCTGTTCTTCATCAATAGGTCCGATTTTAGGTTTATTAAGCGAAAGAGTATATTCTCCTTCCAAGTCAGCTACGGTATGGACACCTGTTTGCTTGTGCTTCATGTAGTCAACCACAATCTTATCCGCAATGGTAAAATCCGTCCCACCAAGCCGAACATCAATCATCTTAACTAATTCTTGTAGATAATTATAACGCTCATGCAGAACCTCATTTTGATAGGCAGTAGCTTGAATCAGAAAAGTATACATTCGAAGAAAACCTCGGAAAACTTTTTTGATTTCCAACTGCTCCTTCGCATCAAACTCCCGAACACGACTGCAACCTTTATTCAACAACGCTGTCATCTTCTGCTTATCCCGACTAGAGCGTTTCTCTTGATATAGGAACTGATTAAACTCATGGATAACATCACTGTCAAGAATGCCACATTCATCTATCTTACGTACCAAGTCAAATACATCACTTGGCGTAATGGTTTCTGCCAAAATCGTTTCCTTATAGTAAGGAGAGAAAGCCTTGTTTATATCCTCATAGGTATTTTTAAAGTCCAATACAAAGGTTTTCTTATTGTAACCTCCCACAATACGATTGAGGCGAGATAGAGTTTGTACAGCTGCTACATCTCGCAACTTTTTATCTACATACATAGCCACCAATTTCGGTTGGTCAAAACCTGTTTGGTATTTATTGGCCACGATCAAGACCTGATAATCATCTGTATCAAATCTCTCTTTAAGCTTGTCTTCCGCAATTCCGTTCATCAGAGCCTCAGTATAATCCTGATCATCCATACTCACCTTACCTGAAAAAGCAACTAAAGCCCCAATACTGGTGATATGATGCTCTTTGAAATAACGTTTAAAGGACTTTTGATACTTGACTGCTGCTTCACGACCCGATGTAACAATCATAGCTTTACCTTGACCGCCCAACTCAGCCATAATGTCATGACTGATGAAATGGTCCATGATGATTTCAACTTTCTGGTCAATATTTTCATCCGATAACTCGATAAACTTGGCAATCTTTCTCTTCGCAAGACCTGTTTTAAACTGAGGATCCTCCTCAACAGCCTTATTCAATTTGTAGTAAGTCTTGTAAGTAGTATAGTTATTTAAGACATCCAGAATAAAGCCTTCCTGGATAGCCTGTTTCATAGAGTAGACATCAAAAGGACCTTTTGAACCATCTGGTAAGGTTTTTCCAAACAACTGGAGGGTTGTCGCTTTAGGCGTAGCTGTAAAAGCGATGATCGAAATGTTGCCTTGCTTTCCTGTCCGAGCGATTTCTTGTTCGATGGCATCCGCCACTGAAACCTCCTGCACCTCATCAATCGTCCCGTCTTCAACATCTGTTTCTGTCAAAACTTGACTGACAGCACTCATATAGGAGCCCGTCGTCGAACTGTGGGCTTCATCAATCAGAATGGCAAATCTTTTCTGGGCAGTTGGACCAGCTGTCATCCAATCTGACTTATTGATTTGGGCAAATTTATGAATGGTTGTTGCGATAATCTTGGTATTTCCAGCCAAGGCGTCTGCCAAGTCACTGGAAGTTGCCTTGTCATCCATCACCTTGATAACCCCAGGCTGATGCTGGATAGCCTGAACAGCATCTTGTAGTTGTCTGTCCACAACAATCCTATCTGTTACAATCAAGACCGTGTCTACAACATTTCGGTCTTCGTTGTCATGCAGACTGACTAAACTATGGGCCAACCAAGCAATCGTATTAGTCTTACCTGACCCTGCCGAGTGTTGAATCAGGTAATTACTAACGGTGTGATTGACCTTCATATCCTCTAGTACACGGTTTACAGCTCGTCTTTGCTGGTAACGAGGGAAAATCAGCGTTTTCTTGCCTTTTTTATCCCGATCAACCTTCAAAAAGATAAAGCGTTCAATCAACTGAAGAATACTGTCCTTGGTCAGCACTTCTTTCCAAAAATAGGCTGTGTCTGGACCAGATTCATTGTGCGGATTTCCAGCCCCCTGGTCAACTCCCTCACCTTTCCCCATATTGAAGGGAAGGAAATAAGTATCTTGTCCCTTGATTTCAGTCGTCATGTAGACTTCCAAGGTATCTACTGCGAAAGAAGCCAAAACGCCCGCATTAAACTTAAACAAACGATTCTTGCTATCTCGCTTTTTTAACTGACGAACTGCATCATCTACCGATTGACCACTGGAATTGAGCTTCAACTCAATAGCAAAAATAGCTAGGCCGTTCAGAAAGATAACCAAGTCTACACGTTCCTTATCCTTGTAGACAACCTCTTCCATAACCGTAAAACAATTTTGCTCATACCGCTTAACTGCCTTGGCATTAAAGGAAGTGGCAGGCTTGGGATAGACCAGTTTCAATTGTTTATTTTCAATGTAAACCCCCGACTTCAAGGCAAAGAGAAGACCTCCCTTGATAATTTCTTGGTTAATCAAGTTGAGAATAACCTCTTTGTCCAACTTCTTCAAGAGATAATCCATCTCGTCTTCTTGGGTTGCTCGCAGAAACTCCCACAAGATGTCTGTATCCATTGCCAAGCGTTGATTATACTTGCTCTGCGGTCTGTGAATAAAACCATTTTCTGTTTCTAAATCCGTGATAATCCACTGCTGAAAATCATAACGTTCTGTAAGGTCAAAATGAGCCATAGGTATTCCTTATTCTTCCTAGCACTTACTCTATATCATCGAGGGAGAGAATAGACAGATACATATCCAATCTCTCGTTCAAATAGCGCGCAAACAAATCTTCCATTGCTGACAGGTTTCCCTTAGAATGGAAGTCATCAAAGGCCTGATAATAGGCTAATCGATCTGAAAATTTAATATCAATGGGAGGGTAGCCAGCCTTCATCAGCTCCAAGTTGACCAAGAGCCGTCCAGTCCGACCATTGCCATCAATAAAGGGATGAATGCTTTCAAAGGCAATGTGAAAACGAGCCATCTTGGTCACGATGTTTTCCTGACTTTGAGCATAGTTCGCCAGCCACTGCTCCATCAAGGGACGGATCATAAAGGGCTGGGCAGGTTCGTTTGCAGCACCCATGATACGAACGGGCACCTTTCGATAGACACCCCTATCGTCCTTCTTATCGGACAAAACCAGATAGTGAATATCCTTTACAACCTGCTCCGTCAAGGGAGTATCTTCTGCCACCAAGGTCTGTACGTATTCAAAAGCTTCCCTATGACCAATAGCCTCAAGGTGATCCTTCAAGGGTTTCTGGTCAATGGTCAACCCACGCAAAACCATGTCCGTCTCACGCAGGGTCAGGGTATTGCCCTCAATAGCATTGGAATTATAAGTGAACTCCACTGTAAATTCTTCATTGAGCCGCTCAACCTCACCTCTGGTCAAGGGACGAAGCGTCGCTAACCTTGCCATCTTTTCATCAATCAAGGGCAGGAGGCTTTCCACCCTTTTATAACGACCATCAACTGGCTTTGGAGCATCTTGGGGAATCTTCCATAAATGCCCCTCACGGATAGCACCTTCCACCTTTCCCTGACTACACAAGTCACGAACACGGCGGTCTGAAATCCCCCAGAGCTCCGCCGCCTGCTTGACAGACATATACATAGGACACCTCTCCTTCTAACCAAAACAGTCTTGTTTCTAATACTATTATAGCACAGTTCGGAAGGATAGACGACAAACGGAAGGATGTTTAGCAGATTTTCGGAAGGATAGGGATAGCGTAATAATTTTGACAGAATAATTAGTCATCAAAAATTCGTCTATTTTCTATGTAGGTATGCTATAATTATTTATGCAGAAGAGTTTCCCCAAATGGGAAGGGAGGTTATTATGTTCCTAAAGCATAATAACCTCTCGAAGACGGTGGCTCTAATTTCTGAAAGGTAGGTGGTGCCTATGAGCAACTCATCAAAATCTAACAGAAAGGAGCAGATTGTTGTCAGTTTACGAGACGATGCAACTGATGCTGGGATTCGGTAGTTTCCTACTCTCCCTTATTGGCTTAGTGATTGTCATCGTAAAAATGAGCAATAAAAAATAACCGTCTAAACTTTGACCGGTTGACGATTATTTTTTAGTAATTATAAAACTAGTCACCGTCTTAAACGGTTCTGCATTGGGTAGTTGTGAGTGCAACTACCCTTTTCTATTCTCATTATAACCTAACTAGGAAAAATAGTCAAACGAGGTCCTATTTGGCAGTCAGAGCTCCTAACTAAACTGGTGCTTATTCTAGTACAGTTCGGAAGGATAGAGGAGAAAGGAGAAAGGAGAAAGGAGAAAGGAGAAAGGAAGAATATCAAATTGATATACATCAATCAAACAATGTCAATTGTCCATCAACTATATTATTCTTACCAATTCGATTAGTATGATTAAATTCAAAAATATGTTTTTCATTTGTTGCATAGCTACTAACTTCCATTACATCCCATTTGATTTGTTCTCTGCCGTCAATGATTTTAAGAGATTTTCGTAAATTACAAATGATAAAAAAGCCTGTGTTAAAAGAAATAACCTTGTTCTGTGACTTCTCTAGAAATTCTTTATCTTTGACATAAAATCTTATTTTTTCACCCTCAAATTCACCTGACCAAAGTTCATTACTACCTTTAACAATTACTGGAGAAATGATATAAATTTTTGAATCATATAAAATGTTCTCATCATTAGTTGACTCAATAATATAATCTGAGAAGTCCTCCCTCTTTATAGTTCTAGTGACTTTCGACTCCTGCTTAACTTCAATTGCCTTAATCGTGTTATTTGCCTTGTTAACTTTGAAAAAAGCATTTTTTTGCTTCCTAGAGAAACCCGATGACTCAATAAATGCTTCAGCCTGTTCCAAAGTTAAAGAATTACTATTAATTTTTTCTTGAATATCAACTAATAGTTGCGTTCTTGACACATTACTATCTTTAGGTTTTGGATTTGGCGCGAAAAATTTATTAAATGCAACTGTCAAAAACACTAAGATAACATCTCTATTTTGAGATAAAAACTCTACAATATGCTCTGTCTCAAAACTACCTTCTTTTCTTGCTTTAACTTTCATTTCCAAGGAAAGATTAAGCTCTTTTGAGAGACAATGTATGTACTCTATCAGTGCTTGCTCAGACTTTAGTAGAGTTTTTGCATCAATTTCATGAAGCTCTTGAGCATCAAAGACCCACCTCAAAGAATAGCTGTAGTTTTCGTGCTCCATCTACACCCTCCTTTTCCCTGTCACAACATCATAAATCAGTGTTTGTCGTTGTTTGTTGATATTTTCGATTTGTTCTTTTTTAATAGCAATCATTTGATTGATTCTTGCTATTTCTCGTTTTAAAAAATCTGTTATTTTGTTCTGCACACTCTCAGGGATTACTGGCAGGAAAATATTTTTTAAATTATAGGAATATATTACATCAATTGTTGTACTATTACTTAGATAGTGCAACTGGTTCTTAACCAGATCAGTATCATTAAAAATATATTTTAAGAGTTCTCCACTCAACATGCCTTCATTCAGTCTAAACCTAATTAAACATGGATGAATAATCCCAACTTGATTATTTTCTGGTACAATTGCAATTTTTCCAATTGTACCACGGGTTGTCAATAACACATCACCAGCCTTAACAGAAAAACTTTTTAATTCTTCCCATTTTGTATCATCAATAAAAGAATCTGTAGTAATAAAATTATTATCTAGAACTGTTCTCTGATTATATACCCATTTTTTACCCAAACTCTTAATATCGTTCCCTGAAAGCGCTGAGCCAAACGGGCCTACTTTCATGTTATCCTTTTCGTCTGATAGTATATTCTTCAATCTCTTCACTCCCCACCCTTCTGGTATCTGTCCTATCCAGTCAACACCTGATTCTTTTAGGGGAACGGTTTTATCCAATCCTTTTGTGACGGTTTCGTAAATGAGGCTTTGGCGGTAGTCTTCCAAGGTCTTAACTTGCTCTTCTAGAAGGCTTTTGACACTATCTAGTTGAGCGACTTTTTTGTCAAGAAAGTTAGCAATTTGGGTTTGCTCATCTAACGGAGGAACCACCAGTTTAATTTTCTCAATGACTCCCATTCCAATATTTTGTTGCGTTCCAAAAGACCATTTATTTTGAATTTGTTTAGTAAACGCATCTGACAACATAAAGTAATATACAAACTTTTGATTTGCCAAATCACTCCTCGTCCTTACCAATGCAAGAGGAGACCAAATATCAAAAATTTCATCAGTAGTGACTATACCAACATTACCAGTTGTTGCTCCTGATTTGACAATGAAAATATCATTTTTTTGAGGACTTACTTTCCTACTAAAAATCTTGTGAGCAGTCTCAGATATATATCCCCTTTTGTAACGAGAATCTAAAATACCATTTTTCACAGATTCTGCAGACAAAAACGGGATTCCTTCATCATAAAGGGTGGGGGTTTCATGAGGTCCATCCGTAACAGGAGTAGAAACTAAATATTTTATAGGTTTCAGCCCCCACTCCTCTGGTACTTCCCCAATCCACTCGATACCACTATCTTTCATCCTAGTCATGTTTGAGGTCCTCCAAGAGTGCTTGTAGTTGGTCTTCTAGGTCATAGAATTGTTTGAGCAGGTCTTCCGCCTTTTCTGGGGCTTGATATTGGTAGAAATAGCGGGTAAAGGGGATTTCTGCTCCTAGCTTGCTTTCCTCCCACCAGTAGTGAGCATCTGGAACATGAGGATAGACTTCCCGTTCAAAATAAGCTTCTACTTCTTCCGAGAGCTTGACAATCTCAGAATCCTTAGTAGTCTTGTCATAGACGATACCGTCCGCAATCTCACCCAGCTTGTCTTTCTTCTTAGTTGTGATAACCTCAGCTGTCTTGTCCATCTCACTCATAGCAAGGGCTAGAGCGTTGAGATTGGCTGGGGTCAGCTTGACTTCTGACAAGAGGTCTTTCAGTGTGGCTGTAAAGGTCTCAAAGTTTGGATAGGTAGTTTCCGACAGACCTTGACGGAGGGCTTGGAGAATTTCCTCTTGCTTTTCCCTACCTTCTTCAAGCTTTTGCAATTCCTTATCCTGTTTGGCTGTACGTGGCTCCATTTCCAGTAATTCTTGGTACTTGTACTCATCAAAGAGCTTGGCAAAAAACTGGACCGACTGGACACTTTCCAGGCTTTTCTCTGTAATTTCTCCACGACGTTGTAAGGGCTGCATAACCAGGTATTCTTTATAAAGAAATTCCTTGCTGTCAAAGATTTTCACACGGTCATTTTCCTCAAAGTCATGGTACCTCTTGAGAATATCCTTGATATTGTCCTGTGACAATTCGCGGCGTTTTTGTCCCAGTGATTTCCGCAAGGGAACAAATTCATTGGTCGCATCGATAAATTGGACCTTACCTTGTCTTTCTGGACTCTTATCCTTATTATAAAGCCATATATAGATACCGATTCCAGTATTGTAGAAAAATTGACCTGGGAGGGCAACAATGGCCTCCAACAAATCATTTTCTAAGATATAACGGCGGATTTGACTTTCCCCAGATGTCGTTCCACCTGAGAATAGGGGTGAACCGTTTGAAATGATAGCAGCTCTGCCATTTTCCTCCAACTTCGCCAAAGCATGTAGATGGAAGAGCAACTGAGCATCCCCTGTGGTAGGGGTGTTGACGAAACGACCTTCCCTGCCTTCTGTCGACTCAAAGAGAGCCTGATCATCCTTGACCGCCTGCTCTACTCCGTCATCCGCATCCTTACCTCCCCAAGACTGACCAAAGGGTGGATTGGCAATGACAAAGTTCATCTTCTTATCATAAAACGGATCTGGATCCTTGAGCGTATCCGCCTTAACAAAGTAATCCGACTCTTCCTGACGAATCAGCATATCCGCTTTGCCAATACCGTAGGTTTCAGCCAGATACTCTTGACCAAACAAGCGAACATTAACCTTGGGATTGAGCTGTTGAATATAGCTTTTGGCAGTTGCCAGCATACCACCTGTACCTGCCGCCATATCTAAAACTTTAATCTCCTTATTATCAACAAATAGCTCTTCATCTGCCTCCATCAAAAGCAGGTTGACCATGAGGGCAATGACTTCCCTTGGTGTGTAGTGAGAACCTGCCTCCTCGTTTTCAGAAAAGCGGCGGATAATATCCTCAAACATATAGCCCATCCGCATAGAATCAATGGAACTTGGTGATAAATCAAGTTCCGAGAATTTCTTCACTACTGTAAAGAGACGCCCTGTACTTGCCAAGGTATCCACCTGCTCCTTAAATTTCAAATTCTCGATAATATCCTTGACTCGTTTGGAATAACCATCTAGGTAATCCAAAAAGTTATCCTTGATAGCATCGGGTTCGTTCAAGAGATTCTTTAGTGTATGCTTGCTGGTATTGTAGTATTTATAGCCTGTAAGAGACTCAAAGATTTTCTCTGGTGTTGACGGATTCGACTGGAACTGAGCCAACACTTTTTCCTTGGTTGGTAAAAGGGCAGCTTCCAAGCGAGCCAATACAAACATGGGAATAATGACATCACGGTACTTATCCGCTCGGTAAGCACCTCGTAGGGTGTTTGCAATAGACCAGACTAAATTGACATCCTTACTGATGTTGACATCATTTGCTTGAAACAGAGGGAGTTTCCCTTTTATATCGACCATAATTTCTCCTAGAATAATCAAAAAATATACTACTATTATACCAAAAAATAGGACCCTACATTCAAATGCAGGGTCACTTTCATTCTAATAATATTTTTATTATTTATCCTAGTTATTATAGATATAGGTAATTTCTCCGATGGTATCCGTCGGATTAAACCAGCCGCGGAAATTATCCACCCACTGTTGGCCACGATAGTTGGCTTCAAGGACTTGAATTTGTCCATCCTCGTTAACAGCTGTCACATAGGCAACGTGTCCCAGAGCGCCATCGTTCCAAGAAATAATGGATCCAACTTCAGGTGTTGTTCCTGTACGGAAACCATCGCGCGCCGCATTGGCACCCCAAGAAGCTGCATCGCCCCACCAGTCACCTGCCCAAGGGGCAACTTTCTGTACTCCCCAGGTACATTGACCAACAGGGTAGTTAATGCCTGGCTCATACTCATAGCCTGGTAGATAGTAGCTATCAGCACTTGCTTCACTAGCCTGATTCCAGATAGTTTCTGTTAATTTCAAAATCTGTCCAGGATAGAGCGGCGTCTCTAAGGTCATTTGGTTTTGTGTTAACAATTCGTAGACATCTAATGAAAAAGCATCTGCAATTCCATAAAACGAATCCCCATCTTGAACAACATAGTCTGTTTGACTCGTAACTGAGACTTCTTCATTAGAACCAGCTGGAAGATCCAAACGTTGACCTGGTGTAATCAGTCCGTCTATTTCCATCGCATTCACTTCAGCCAATTGGTAGGGATCAACACCATATTGCTCCGCAATAGAGAACATGGAATCCCCTTCCACTACTACATGACTAGCGGCTTGAACACGAGATATGGTTGATAACGCAACCGTAATCCCTGCAAGAGCTAGAACAGATTTGCAACTAAACTTTTTCATATGACACCTCCTCATCATGATTTCATTTTACCAAGATTTTGACGGGAAAAGATGTCGAAAGCATTACAAATAAATGACGATTTATCGTTTTATTTCATTCTTTAAATAGTTTGATATAACTGAGAAAGTCTTCCCATTCCGAATGGTCACTTGTTTGTAAAAAGGTGACTTAGCCAACTGCTTGTGGTAGGCTGTTTGTAGATAGCTGCCTTCAGTATATTTGCCCCAATAAATAGCATGCTCGGAGAGATGTAGAACTTCATCACCTAGATGCAAGGACTGAATATAGTCCACCATAGCCTGCTTATCCAACCCTTCAGTGAAAAAGAGAACATCCTTTCTCGCCAATTCTTCTTGCCACCATTCTGGAAGCTGATCTATTTCTGCTTGATAATCTTGGGCATCTAGTAGAGCAAATTGCTCCACAAAGGGGTATCTTTCTGTGAAAAAAGTTTGAAATTCAGCAACTATGTCCCCTCTATTCTTGGTTGAATCAAAGAAGAGATTGCCGCTATTAATGTAGGTTTCAACCTTGTCATAGCCCAAATCTGCCACCGCTTGACGCAATTCAGCCATGACGATTTTATTACGACCACCAACATTGATCCCTCTCAGCAGAAGAACATATCTCATTGCTCCTCTTCCTCCAGAACTTGCCGAATCAAGGCCATATCCTGGTTTCTATCCAACTTCCACTGGGCCCGCTCATCCTTGTCAAAAGTACGATTCGAGAGAAAAATCGCAGCTTTCTGCAAGGGACGATTGTACATGATAAAGGTCCCCGTATAGCCTGTGTGCGACAACCAGTCCCCCTTCTTATCCCAAGCCAGAGACCGCTTGCGCTTATCATCAAAACCGTAATCCTGCGTTAAATTCGCCGCAAAATCCTCAGTTAGATAGCGTTCCAAAAAGATTTCCAAATCTTTGACGGTCGAAAAGAGACCTGCACTTCCCGCGTGGAGGCCCAAGACACGCGCCTTGGGATCATGCACCACACCTGCCTTGACGCCACGCACCGTCGGCACCGCCTGACTGACTGGTCCAAAGGAGGTTTGGGACATACCAAAGGGCTCTAGAACGTCTCGACTAATCAGCTGGTCTAGACTGTCTCTACCTAGTTCCTCCAACAAAAAGCCCAGCAAGAGAAAATTAATGTCTGTGTAGAGGAAATCTTTCTTATCCGTTACGGTAATCTTCAAAATTGCTTCCTTGAGCTGGTCGGTATCCAGACTATCCCGATTGGGAATGAAGGGATTGATACCACTAGTATGGGTCAATAATTGCCGAATGGTGACCTCACTATCCGCAAAAGCTGGATAATAAGACTGCAAGGTCCTATCTAGCTCCAAAGCTCCGCTATTAACCAGAAAAGTCGCAAGAGTCCCTACTCCAACCACCTTGGAAACAGATGCCAAATCATAGGTCAAACCCGCCTCAACTGGTAACTGACCATCCTGGGTCCCTAAATAGTATTCCTGCCACTGACCCTTAGAAAAAAGAGCCAGACTGGCACCAGGATAAACTCCTTGCCCAATCTGCTCTGAAATCTTGTCTAAAATCGCTTGTCTCATTTTTCGAACCACAATTCAATACCACTTGGGTCAACCGTTTGGATAAAGCTTGCTTTTTTATCTTTAAAGAATGGTCCTTCCAACTGGCTTTCCAAATGTACCCAATCAAAGTCCTGCTCGATGGGAAAACGTAAGCCTTCTAAATCCCAAACTTGTTCCGCAGGAGTTAATAAATCCTTACCTTCTGCTCCAACAAAACGCAAAAAGGCTTGTTGAGGTAGGATAGCCTCATAATAGTCTTGGCTGATACTAGCTTGTGGGGTATTAAGCCAAATAGACTCTACTGTAAAAGCAGTCAGACCAGAAAAGTCATCCTGCACCTTAAATGGAACAGGTGGAAGGATCGCTTTTAGGTCATCAAGAGACGCTTCTGCATGCAGAAAGAAGGTATCTCCTTCTGGCGACACAGCTTCAAAACCATAGCCATTTTTTCCTTGGTAGAGCTTACTATACTGTGAACCTTGCGCCAGCAAAGCTTCAATTTCAGAGGCATTATCTACTTTTATCACAATTTTATTCAGTTTTTTAAGCCCTTCGACAGCACGGGTGCGATTACCAGGAGATTCTGTCAAAACGAGCTTCGTTTCTGGACTTGTTCTATCTCCAAAATCAGCAAAAGGACCATCTTCGAGCTTGGTTTTCATTCCTAGATTTTCTTCTAAAAATCCTTGATTAATAGCCCTATTATTAATACGTAAAATAGGGACTATAGCTTCATTTTTTCTCAACACGATACATTTCACTCCTCAGTCATTCTACAATATTGTATAAAAAATTTCATCATTTTACAACTAATTGTATCGTCGTTTTATACATTAATATTTTTATATATACTGATAATTTTTAGACAAACACTGGCTTATCAGATATAATAGCTATTATAGACTATTATCCTAAAAAAGAGGAGAATTTATGCGCTTTAATCAATTTTCTTTCATAAAAAAAGAGACCTCTATCTACTTGCAAGAACTTGATTCTCTGGGATTTCAACTGATTCCTAATGCAAGTAGCAAGACAAATTTAGAAACCTTTGTCAGAAAGTGCCATTTCCTGACAGCAAACACCGACTTTGCCCTGTCCAACATGATTGCGGATTGGGACACAGACCTACTGACCTTCTTCCAGTCTGACCGTGAGTTGACAGACCTGATTTTCTATCAAGTGGCCTTTCAGTTGCTAGGCTTCGTGCCTGGTGTAGATTATACAGATGTCATGGACTTCGTGGAGAAAACCGACTTCCCGATTGTCTATGGGGACATCATCGAAAACCTCTACCAGCTACTCGCTACTCGTACCAAGTCTGGAAACACTTTGATTGACCAGCTGATCAGCGATGATCTGATTCCAGAGGACAATCGCTACCACTTCTTCAATGGCAAATCCTTGGCAACCTTTTCGACTAAAAACCTCATTCGTGAGGTGGTCTATGTGGAAACGCCTGTCGATACGGCGGGGACTGGACAGACTGACATTGTCAAGGTTTCCATTCTCCGTCCTCACTTTGACGGGAAAATCCCTGCGGTGATTACCAACAGTCCTTATCATCAAGGAGTGAACGATGTAGCCAGCGATAAGGCCCTGCATAAGATGGAAGGGGAACTGGCTGAAAAACAAGTCGGTACCATTCAAGTCAAGCAGTCCAGCATCACCAAGTTAGACTTGGACCAGCGAGACCTGCCTGTCAGCCCTGCCACTGAAAGACTGGGCCACATTACTTCTTACTCCCTCAATGACTACTTCCTCGCTCGCGGCTTTGCCAGCCTCCACGTGTCTGGTGTTGGCACGCTAGGTTCGACGGGTTACATGACATCTGGCGACTACCAGCAGGTTGAGGGCTACAAAGCGGTGATTGACTGGCTGAACGGTCGCACCAAGGCCTACACAGACCATACTCGCTCGATTGAGGTCAAGGCCGATTGGGCCAATGGTAAGGTGGCGACGACGGGACTGTCTTATCTCGGTACCATGTCCAATGCCTTGGCAACAACTGGCGTGGACGGATTGGAAGTCGTCATCGCAGAAGCAGGGATTTCCTCTTGGTACGACTACTACCGTGAAAACGGGCTGGTGACCAGCCCTGGCGGCTATCCAGGCGAAGATTTGGACAGCTTGACCGCCCTGACTTACTCGAAAAGTCTGCAAGCAGGGGACTTTCTCCGCAATAAGGCAGCCTACGAAAAAGGACTGGCGGCAGAACGTGCTGCCCTGGACCGCACCAGCGGCGACTACAATCAATACTGGCATGACCGCAATTATCTGCTCCACGCTGATAAGGTCAAGTGTGAGGTAGTCTTTACCCACGGCTCACAGGACTGGAATGTCAAGCCAATCCATGTCTGGAATATGTTCCACGCCCTGCCAAGCCATATCAAAAAACACCTCTTCTTCCACAACGGTGCCCACGTGTATATGAACAACTGGCAGTCTATCGACTTCCGTGAGTCCATGAACGCCCTGCTCAGTCAAAAACTGCTGAGCTACGAGAATAACTACCAACTGCCAACGGTTATCTGGCAGGACAACAGCGGTGAGCAAACTTGGGCGACCTTGGACACCTTTGGTGGTGAAAACGAGGCTGTCTTGCCACTAGGTACTGGAAGCCAGACCATTGCCAATCAGTATGCCCAAGAAGATTTTGACCGCTACGGCAAATCCTATCCTGCCTTTCACCAAGACCTCTATGCAGGCAAGGCCAACCAAGTCAGCATCGAACTGCCTGTAACGGAGGACCTCCTGCTCAACGGACAGGTCACGCTGAAACTCCGTGTAGCTTCTAGTGTAGCCAAAGGCCTCTTATCTGCTCAGCTATTGGACAAGGGAAGTAAAAAACGCCTAGCCCCAATCCCTGCGCCTAAAGCAAGATTTAGTCTAGACAACGGTCGCTACCATGCCCAAGAAAATCTGCTGGAATTGCCTTATGTGGAGATGCCACAACGCTTGGTAACCAAGGGCTTTATGAACCTGCAGAACCGCACCGACCTGATGACTATCGAGGAAGTGGTGCCAGACCAATGGATGGATCTGAGCTGGAAACTGCAGCCGACCATTTATCAGCTGAAAAAAGGTGATGTCTTGGAGCTGATTCTCTACACCACCGACTTTGAATGCACTGTTCGGGATAATTCTCAATGGCAAATCCACCTTGATTTAAGTCAATCACAGTTAATTTTACCGCACTAATATTTGATTTTCAGTTCTAAAAAGAGGCTGGGCGTTTCCGCCCGGCCTCTTTGTCGCTGTGTCATAATGGTTTAGATCTGATCTTTAGATTTTTTGTTTATAGCTGTAGCGACTACTGCCAAGCTAATTCCAGCTAAACCAAGGCCTACTAAGGCTAGGTTATTGCGTTGTTCACCTGTTGCAGGTAGGGTTGCTTTGTTTGCAGAAGGTGCACCTTTGTGACTCAGTGTCGGATTCGATTGTACTGAAGGAGTTGTTTTTACTTCTTCTTTCTTCATTTCCAAGCTACCTTTTACAAGGATACGATTTTGACCTTCAACAACAGTCTCTGATAATAGGTTGGTTGCGACAACTTTACCATCAACTATGACATCTTGATAAACAGATACTTTTTTACCTGCTTTTCCTTCTTGAAGAAGGTATGATTTGCCAAGCGCTAGGCTTGCATCATATCTGATTTCTTCTTTGATAGGGAGAGCTTCTTCTACCTTGCGTTCTTTTGTTGTGAAGTCTAGCTTTGGTTTTTCCGCTGTTTTTGGCGCGACTTCTGGAACTGCTGTCTTAGGTGCAGAGTCTTCCGCTTTTGGTTGCTCAGCCTTTGGCATTTCCTCCTTCGGCATGTCTTCTGCTTTCGGTTGCTCCATTTCTGGTTGCTTAGCCTCTGGCATCTGTTTGTCAGACTCTACTTTATCAGTTTTCGGTGCTTCCATTTGTGGTTTGTCCACTTTTGGTTGCTCAGCGTCTGACATTTCCGTTTTTGGTGCTTCCGGTGTTGGAGGAGTCGGCTTATCGGCCTCTGGTTCCATTGGTTTTAGAGCCTCGTCCTCAGCTTTCGACGTAATATCTGGTGTTTTTTCCACTAATGTGCCTTTTGCAATCAGACGGTTGACTGGGGCTTTACGGTCTTCTGAAAGGAGATTACTTGCTATGACATTCCCTTCAACAATCACATCTTGATATTTCTTAACCAATTCGCCTTTTTGACCTTCACGAAGAACCTTTGTCTGACCAAGTGGCAAACTAGCATCGTCTTGTTCTTCAACCATATAATCCAAAATTTCTCGCTCTACTCGCTCTTTGACAGTAAATTCTAATTTTGGTTTTTCAGGCGCTGTCGGTGCTGTATCAGGATGTTTCTCTACTAACATGTTTTTTGCAATCAGACGGTTGACTGGGGCTTTACGGTCTTCTGAAAGGAGATTACTTGCTATGACATTCCCTTCAACAATCACATCTTGATATTTCTTAACCAATTCACCTTTTTGACCTTCACGAAGCACTTTTGTTTGACCGAGCGGCAAACTAGCATCATCTTGTTCTTCAACCATATAATCCAAAATTTCTCGCTCTACTCGTTCTTTAACAGTAAAGTCCAATTTTGGTTTTTCAGGAGCTATCGGTGCTGTATCGGGATGTTTCTCTACCAAAGTACCTTTTGCAATCAAATGATCAACTGGATCTTTACGTTTTTTGGAAATGAGGGTACTTGCTACAATTGTATCACCAACAATCACATCTTGATAAGTCTCAGACTCTTCGCCTCTCTCACCTTTTTGTCGTTCCTCTTTCTCACCAAGTGGCAAGTTTGGATCTTCCTGCTCTTTCGTTTCGAAATCTAAAAATTGATATGTTGTTCGTGTTTGAACTTTAAAATCTAATTTTGGTTTTTCGGCTACTCTAGGTGCCTCCTTAGGAACTTCTGTTTTGAGGTTATCACCTTCTATTTCTTCAGCTCTCTCTTTAATCCTTTTGAGTGCTTGTTCTGATCTTTCGACAGATATTCTAAGTACATCTCCTTCTTGGCTAAAAGTACCGCTACCCTCTCTTTGCTCTAAATGTTGTTTATATTCTTCTTCAATTTTTTGATCACCTGCATATTTAGTGCGATACTGGGCGACTTCACGCGTCAAGCGTTCCATCGTAATATGCTGTTTAAAGTCAACCAAATCACTATAAATTTTATCAATAGTCACATCTTTATTAAGACGAGAATCATCCTCTTTAAGACCTGAGGCAAAAGTCATCTGATCTCTCCCCTGTTTAAAAGTGAATTCTCTTAGATATGCTTGCAGAGAGTAAGTTTTGTCATCATACATTCTAAATTCATCCAACTCTTCCAAGTCTCTTTCTAACTCTTTTAGAATGTCCCGAAATTGTGGAAGGGGGGTAGTCTTAACTTCGGTATTCTCTGATACTTCTTCCTTAGCTTCGCTTGTGAGGGCTGCTGGGGCAGGAGTTGGTTCTTCTGATTTTTCAGGTTCAGAGGCTATATTTTGTTCAGCAGACTTCATTTCTGGATCTGCCTTTTCAGCAACTGGAGTTTCTGATGTTGCTGGAACTTCTTCTTTAGCTTCTGGCGCAACTTTTGATTCAAGATTCGTATTTTCTGTACTTACTGTTCCAGTAATCTGTACTGTTGGCTCGGTTTCTCCCGTTGGCTGAGTTGCTCCAACTTGAGTAGATTCCGAAGTCACTGTCGTTGCAAAAGCGGTTGGTATCGAGACCCCAGCCCCAAGTAAGCAAGTAGCAATTAGCACTGAGCCTACACCGACTTTAAATTTACGAATACTATATCTGAATTTTTTCTTTGCCGTTTCCATTTCTATTATTCCTAATTTATATTTTATTATATACTGTTATTGTACCATGATATTCAGGTGTCGGATGTGTTTTTTATATATTAAAACTCTACCGAATAGCTCCGTTTCTTCATCATTGAATACATGTAACTCTTTTCTACCATTTGTCAAGCCATTCAAGGTATTTGATGAACAATATTTTGAATTCAGTAGTCAAACGAAAGTTCTATAATGAAGTTAGCCACCTTACCTTGGTCAAGAATTAGATGTTTCACTATGTTTGAGTAAGTTGATGATTTCATTTGATAACAGGCTTGAAGCTGTTAGGCTAGGTGGCCAAGGCTA
>NZ_JAOTGD010000009.1:0-69820 GCF_044427405.1 Streptococcus sp. 2020WUSS089
ATCCCTTTAGGGATAATGGCAAGTAGTACGAATGCCTCTTTAAGAGGCTAGTGACGAGTCAAAAGCAGTGAGGCTTGAACAAAGTGAAAGCCAGCGTCTTTAGGCGCTGGCTGGTGATGTGGGCTTACAGCCCTTGTTCAAACCACCCGTTTGACGGGTGGTCATGATTTACGATTAAAATATATGGGAATCAATGTGATTCAGTTAATAAAATACTGTCTTGAATGTTGTAAATTGCAAACGGATGGAGTTTATTTTTCCATTTCGTCGCTTCTCTGTCTCCTCTTAGTGCCATTTTTACTCCTTGTGACTGTATTTTTTATGGCTGTTCGTTATTGTAAGCAAGATGTCAGATACCTAGACATCTGCTGGATTAATGTCATGATGGGGTGAAAAAAATTATCATGTAGTCTTTGGGAGTCACAGGGCATAGAATAACCCCTGAGCTTGGGCTCAGGGGGAGTTTTCTAACTATAATGTTTGAATAGCGAATGAGTTGCCTGATGGATGGTGCGTGCTGTTTCAGCGTTGTTCATAGTGTAGAGATGGATACCAGCCACATCATTGGTCACTAAGTCAACAATTTGATCTACAGCATAGGCCAGACCTGCTGCCCGAAGAGATTCAGGATTGTGCTCATATTTTTCTAAAATGGCTTTAAACTTACGAGGGAGGTGGATATTCTCACAGGTTTTCAAGAGTCGAAGTGCCTGATTCCTGTTGATGATAGGCATAATACCTGCGATAATAGGCACTTCGATGTCTGCTAGAGAACATTTCTCCTGAAAGTTATAAAATGCTTCGTTATCGAAGAAAAGTTGAGTTACCAAGGTTGAGCAACCGGCATCAACTTTCTTTTTTAGGTTTTTGATATCTGATACTGCGTTTGGCGATTCAGGATGTCCTTCTGGATAGCAAGCTCCGATGATATCAAATTGAGGAGCTTCTTCCTTGATAAAGGAAATCAAGTCGGTTGCATACTGGAAGTCCTCTTTAGGGGGAAGACCTTCAATAATATCGCCGCGAAGTGCTAAAATCTGATGCACACCAATTTCATCGAGAGAATGAAGAACGGATCGGACCTTTTCTTTTGTCAAGTAAGCAGCTGGCAAATGCGCGATAGTTGGAATATGCAATTCATTGCGAACATGGTTAGCCAACTTGACAGTCGTTTCTTCTACGTTCAAATTGTTATTGCTGCATGTAACACTGATAAAATGAGGGGTCAAACCTTGCATCTCATCGAGAGTTTGGATAATCTTTTCATTGCCTACTTCTGGTTTTGGAGGAAAAATTTCAAATGAGAGACTTGGGGTTTGACCGATCATAAATTAGAGTTCCTTTCTGGCTGCCTTAGCTGCTTGAGTCAAGTGGATAAGACTAGCTTTTGTTTCTGCTTCGCCACGAGTCTTGAGTCCGCAGTCTGGGTTAATCCAGACTTTTTCTTTCGGTACTTTAGCAAGGATGGCTTGAATAGTGTGTGCAATTTCATCAACGGCAGGGACACGTGGAGAGTGGATGTCATAGACACCAGGACCTACCTGAGTTTGGAAGTTTTTAGCCTTGAGTTCATCTAGGATAACAAGATTTGAACGGCTGGCTTCAAAGGAGATAACATCCGCATCCATATTGTCGATGGCTGGAATGATGTCTGTAAATTCGCTATAACACATATGTGTGTGGATTTGTGTATCTGGTGCAACAGTTGAGTGTACCAAACGGAAGGCAGGAATTGCCCAGTCAAGGTACTCGCTGTACCAGTCGCTACGACGGAGTGGTAGTTTTTCACGAAGGGCTGCTTCGTCGATTTGGATGATCTTGATACCCGCTGCCTCAAGGTCGAGAACTTCTTCCTTGATAGCGAGAGCAATTTGAAGAGTTGATTCTTTGATAGAGATGTCTTCGCGAGGGAAAGACCAGTTGAGGATGGTTACAGGTCCAGTCAACATACCTTTAACTGGTTTGTTTGTACGGCTTTGAGCATAGCTAGACCATTTGACAGTAATTGGGTTCAAGCGTGTTACATCACCCCAGATGATTGGTGGTTTTACCCCACGCATGCCGTATGATTGTACCCAACCGTTCTTACTGAAGAGATAACCAGACAGGTTTTCGCCGAAGTATTCTACCATGTCGTTTCGTTCAAACTCACCGTGAACTAAGACATCGAAGTCAACTTCTTCCTGCCATGCAATCCACTCATCTGTTTGAGTTTTAACAAATGTATCGTATTCTTCTTCTGAGATATTTCCTTTACGGAAAGCCAAGCGTGTGCTACGGATTTCTTTGGTTTGAGGGAAAGAGCCAATCGTTGTTGTTGGAAGAAGTGGTAAGTTTAGCTTCTCGCGTTGAATGGCTTCACGCTCTGCAAAGACTGGTAGACGTGTATAGTCTGAGTCTGTCAAACTTGCAAGACGGTCAGCAAGTGCTGTGTCACGCCCCACACGTTCAAGAGCAAAGAGCTCTTTGTTAGCTGTGAGAGCAACTTCGCCTTGACCGTTACGGATGGCATCCAAATCACGTAATTCGCTCAATTTTTCAACTGCAAAGGCAAAGTGGTTGAGGATAGCAGGCTCAAATTCTTCATTAGCAGTTGTAAATGGTACATGAAGAAGGGAGCAAGAAGTTGTTATGACGACATTTTCAGCTGGAATAGCATCCAAAACAGCTAGGCTCTTTTCGTAGTTGTTGCGCCAGATATTTTTACCGTTGACGATACCAGCGTAGAGGGTCTTGTCAGCTGGGAAACCTGTCGCAACAAGTGCAGCAGTTTCCTTACCTTCTACAAAGTCAAGACCGATGGCATCAACGGGTAGGTTTGTTAATTCTGTGTAAATATCACGCACATCGCCAAAGTAGGTTTGGATAAGGACTTGCAAGCCTTTCTTATCAGCCAAGAGAGTTTGGTAGATGTTTAGGAAAAGGGCTTTTTCTTCAGCAGTCAAATCCTTGACCAAGCTAGGTTCGTCAAGCTGGATTTTTTCAGCACCAAGCTCTGCCAATTTTTCAAAGACTTGTCCGTAGGCTGCAACTAAGCTATCAGCGAAATCAGTAGCAGTTAAATCTTCTTCAAAATCAGTTAATTGTAAGAGGGTGAATGGACCAATCAAAACTGGACGAGTTGTGATACCCAAGTCCTTTGCTTCTTGGAATTCGTCGAAAATCTTTTGACCAGCCAGTTTGATTTCTGTGTCTTTTTCAATAGCTGGAACGATATAGTGGTAGTTGGTATTGAACCATTTTTTCATCGGTCTAGCACGAACGTCCCCTTTTTCTCCTTGATAACCACGTGCAAGAGCGAAGTATTTTTCAAGGTCAGTCAAGTCAAGTTCTTGAACTGCTTTAGGTACGATGTTGAAGAGTACTGCTGCATCCAAAACATTGTCATAATGAGAGAAGTCGTTGCTTGGGATCTCAGTAATGCCTGCCTCTTTTACAATATTCCAATGTTTAGCGCGCAATTCTTTGGCAGCAAGCAAAAGTTCTTCCTGTGGAATTTCATTTCTAAAGTATTTTTCAGTAATAAATTTTAATTCGCGGTGTTCTCCGATTCGTGGGAAGCCGATAATGGTTGTCGTCATGGTAGTTCCTCCAAAATATTTCTATGCTCCTATCCTAACAGAAAAAACGACTCTTGTATAATTGTAAAATTTTAGAGGAAGCTATAACTTTTTGCTATAACGGATTGAAAGGGAGCTGCTTTTTATGATATTTATTCTATATAAAAGCTTGAAAGCACGCCTGTTTATCAAGCTTGCCTTTTTTATGCTGGCTCCAGCATAGTTTTTTCTTAAGCTTGGTATAGATTTTATCTATGAAACTGCCAAAGACAAACTCTTGTTAGCGCGCAATTGTTTATAGGTAGTTCTGATAGTTATTTTTTATCAAGCCATAAAACTTCTATATTAGACAGGGCTAGGTAGCCATGCTACAATGGAAAAAATGAAAGACAGGGGCTTTTTATGGGAAAAGTTATCATTGGAATTTCAGGAAACGAGCAAGAATTTCTAACTAAATCTGGTAGAACATATGTAACCGTTGCGAGTGAATTGGCAGATGGTATTCGTCAGGCTGGTGGTATACCGATGGTTATTCCTATGGGAACCCCTGACTTAGCCAAGGACTATATCAACATGATTGATAAGTTGATTTTATCAGGCGGTCAGCATGTAGACCCAAGTCTATACGGTCAAGAGCGCTTGATTGATAGTAATGATTACCTCTTGGAACGGGATGAATTTGAACTGGCTTTGATTGAGGAAGCCCTTCGTCAGGGAAAACCAATTTTTGCAGTCTGCCGAGGGATGCAGTTGTTGAATGTTGCTCTAGGCGGAAGCTTGGAACAAGAGGTGGCTCATCATTGGCAAGATGGTATTGCGGGGACATCCCATCGTTTACAAGTGAAACCTAAAAGCCGAATCGGTCAACTGTTTGCCCAAGGGAGCCCTATTAATTCCTTCCATCAGCAACGAATCAAAGAATTGGCTCCAGGACTGGTGGCGACAGGTTTGGATCCTAGGGATGGTACGATAGAAGCTTATGAAAGTAGGGGGAACCAAGCTTTGTTTGGTATCCAATGGCATCCAGAATTTTTGTACAATGATTGTAAGCAACATCGAGACCTGTTTCAGTATTTAGTAGATATATTTTAAGAGGGGTATCCCTCTTTTTATTATCAACGCTTATAATTGCAAGGGTATTTGTTATAACGAAAAGTTATAACTTTCTATAAAAAAAGTCAATTAGTCAGAAAGAAAATTCTGTGTTAAGATAGATACAGTTCTAATTTAAGGAGATCATTTTATGAAATTAAAAAAATTGTTTAGTTTGGCAACAGCTGCTTTATCAGTAGGTGTACTTGCTGCATGTGGTAACTCTTCTTCAAGTTCAGATTCATCTGCAACAACTGTTCGAGTAGGTGTGATGAGCTTGAGTGAGTCGGAAGAAGCTCGTTGGAATAAAGTTCAAGAAATTCTCGGGGACGAAGTGAAGTTGGAATTCACTCAATTTACAGACTATTCACAACCAAACAAGGCAGTAGCTGAAAATGAGGTAGACATCAACGCATTCCAGCACTATAACTTCTTGAATAACTGGAATGAAGAAAATGGTGAAGACTTGGTTGCTATTGCGGATACTTATATCGCACCAATCCGTCTTTACTCAGGTACAGCTGATGGAAAAAACAAGTACACTAAAGTGGAAGAAATTCCAGATGGTGCAGAAATTGCGGTTCCAAACGACCCAACAAACGAAAGTCGTGCTCTTTACCTTCTTCAAGCAGCTGGTTTGATCAAGGTTGGTGTATCTGGTACAGAATTGGCAACGATTGCTGACATTACTGAAAACAAGAAAAACTTGAAAATTACTGAGTTGGATGCAAGCCAAACAGCAAGCTCACTTAGCTCAGTTGATGCAGCCGTTGTAAACAACACATTTGTGTTGGAAGCTGGTTTGGATTACAAAAATGCCCTTTACAAAGAGCAAAAAGATGAAAATTCAAAACAGTGGTACAACTTGATTGCAGCTCGTAGCGATTGGGAAAAATCAGAGCAAGCAGCAGCGATTAAGAAAATTATCGAAGCCTACCACACGGATGAAGTGAAAAAAGTTATTGAAGATACTTCAGACGGTATGGATGAGCCAGTTTGGTAAAATGTAAATAGGTTGAGGACTGGGCAGTATTGTTCAGCCCTCTATCTGTTTTTATAGAGATAAGAAAAAATCTCTTAACCAAAGTCAGATATGTGGGAGAATATTTGATTTTGGTTAGTAGATTTGATTGATTTTCATTGAGTATGAGGAGAAAGTATGGCAGATAGTAAAGTTCAAGCATTTGAAAATGATGCGATTATTCAAAACTATTTTGAAAAGTTGAAGGTCTTGATTTCAAGGAAATCTATTTTTGCTCAGCAGATTGGTTTGTTGGATGTGGCGACTTACTTGAAAGATATGTTTGAAGAAGCTGGTGCAGAGGTTGTTTTGGATGATAGTTATGCAGCACCCTTTGTCATGGCTACGTTTAAGGCTTCGGTGCCAGATGCGAAAACATTGATTTTCTACAATCATTATGATACAGTACCTGCAGATGCCGATCAGGTCTGGGAGAAGGGCAACCCCTTTGAATTGACAATCTCTGACGGCTATATCTATGGTCGGGGGGTAGATGATGATAAGGGCCATATCACAGCTCGTCTGTCAGCCTTAAAAAAATATCAAGCTAGACAGAATGGCCATTTACCAGTCAATGTGATTTTTATTATGGAAGGGGCAGAAGAGTCAGCTTCTGTTGACTTGGACAAATACCTTTCAAAATATAAAGAACATTTGATCGGTGCTGATTTGCTTGTCTGGGAGCAGGGGCACCGCAATAGTCTGCATCAGCTAGAAATCGCTGGGGGAAACAAGGGAATTGTGACCTTTGATCTTCAGGTCAAATCAGCTGACTTAGACATTCATTCTTCTTATGGAGGTGTCATTAATTCGGCAAGCTGGTATTTATTATCAGCACTTCAATCCATGCGGGCTGCAGATGGACGAATCCTGGTAGATGGTATTTACGAGCAAGTGCAAGAGCCAAATGAGCGTGAATTGGCCTTGGTGGAAGAATTTGCACTGGCGACCAGTCAGTCTATGAAAGACATTTATGGCTTGACTCTTCCAACCTTGGTAGAAGACCGTCGTGAGTTTCTGAAGCGTTTGTATTTTGAGCCATCTATTACCATTGAAGGCTTGTCAACTGGCTATCTTGGTCAAGGTGTCAAGACCATCATACCAGCTCAGGCTTCTGCTAAGATGGAAGTCCGTCTGGTGCCTGGGTTGGAGCCGTATGATGTATTAGATAAGATTCGTAAGCATTTGGACAAACATGGTTTTGACAAAATTGAGGTTATCTTCACTTTGGGGGAAATGAGCTACCGAAGTGACATGTCCCACCCTGCCATTGTCAATGTGATTGAGTTGGCTAAAAAGTTGACGCCAGAAGGAGTTGCTGTCTTGCCGACGTCACCGGGGACAGGCCCCATGCACACAGTCTTTCATGCTCTAGGTGTGCCGATTGCAGGATTTGGATTAGGAAATGCCAACAGTCGTGACCATGCCGGTGATGAAAATGTCAGCATCGCTGACTACTATAGCCATGTTGAATTAGTAGAGGAGTTAATTGCAAGTTATGAGTAAGGAAATGATTAAGCTAGATAATATTGATGTAACTTTCCAGCAGAAAAAACGCACCATCGAAGCGGTAAAGGATGTGACCATCCATATCAATCAAGGGGATATTTACGGTATCGTAGGTTATTCTGGTGCTGGGAAATCTACCCTTGTTCGAGTGATTAATTTATTACAGGTGCCGACAGCGGGTAAAATTACTATCGATGAGGATGTAATTTACGAGGGAGGAAAGGTCACACTTACCCCAGCTCAATTGCGGAGCAAACGCCGTGAAATCGGTATGATTTTCCAGCATTTCAATCTGATGGCTCAAATGACGGCAGAAGAAAACGTAGCCTTTGCCCTTAAACACTCGGGTTTGAGCAAGGAAGAGAAGAAAGAAAAAGTTGCTAAGTTGTTGGACTTGGTTGGGCTTTCTGACCGTGCTGAAAACTATCCAGCTCAGTTGTCTGGTGGTCAAAAGCAACGTGTTGCCATTGCTCGTGCCTTGGCCAATGACCCTAAAATCTTGATTTCTGATGAGTCTACTTCTGCCTTGGATCCGAAAACGACTAAGCAGATTTTGGCACTTTTGCAGGAATTGAATGAAAAATTGGGCTTGACCATTGTTATGATTACTCATGAGATGCAGATTGTAAAAGATATTTGTAACCGTGTGGCTGTTATGCAGGATGGTCACTTGATCGAAGAAGGTTCCGTTTTAGAAATCTTCTCTCATCCAAAAGAAGAATTGACACAGGACTTCATCAAAACGGCAACAGGAATTGATGAGGCCTTGGTGAAAATTTACCAGCAGGATATTGTTAAGAATTTGCCTGATAATAGCATTTTAGTGCAACTCAAGTATGCTGGTTCCAACACGGATACGGCAATTGTCAATGATTTGTATAAATTCTATCAAGTATCTGCCAATATTCTTTATGGCAATATTGAAATTTTGGACCATATGCCAGTTGGTGAGATGGTAGTGATCTTATCAGGTGAGCCTGGTCAGTTGCACCGTGCGATTGAGGCAGTGACGGAGGCGCGTGTGGAAGTGACGATTTTGAAAGGAGCAAATTAGATGTTAGAATGGATTCAAACGAATTTTCCAGATATTTATAAATTGGGCTGGGATGGTCAGACAGGTTGGTTAACACATTTTAATTTGACCCTCTATATGACCTTTGTTTCCTTTGCTTTTGGTGGCTTTATGGGCTTGGTTTCAGGTTTGTTCTTGGTCTTGACTGGTCCTCGGGGTGTCATTGAAAATAAGACGGTTTACTGGATTTTGGATAAGGTAGCTTCTATCTTCCGTGCCATTCCTTTCATTATTTTGTTGGCGGCCATTGCTCCTTTGACGAAAATTATTGTTGGGAAAACGATTGGTACGGAGGCAGCTTTGGTGCCGCTCGCCCTTTCAGTCTTTCCCTTCTTTGCCCGTCAGGTTGAAGTGGTCTTGTCAGAATTGGACCGTGGTGTCATTGAGGCGGCTCAGGCTTCAGGAGCGACGTTCTGGGATATTGTCCTTGTCTATCTGCGTGAAGGTCTGCCTGACTTGATTCGTGTGACGACCTTTGCCCTGGTTTCCTTGGTCGGCTATACTGCCATGGCAGGAGCCATCGGAGCAGGTGGCTTGGGACAGGTTGCGCTATCATACGGCTACCTACGGTATAATAATGATGTGACCTTTTTAGCAACTCTTTTGATTTTAGTTATCATCTTCGTAATCCAGTTTATTGGTGATTTCTTGACCAGAAAGATTAGTCATAGATAGTAAGGAAATCAGGCATTTCGCATTTTGATTTATTAATTGCTTTTTTAATAGTTATATTATACAATGAAAGTAACCAAATATTTACTGCCACCGGGTAGTCATGCAACAGCATTTTATGAACGTCGTTAGGTCTTAGAAGATGTTCATAGGGTGCTGATTTTTGTATAAAAGGAGTGAGAATATGTCACAATTTGTTGTTGATTCATC
Source organism: Streptococcus sp. 2020WUSS089 (assembly GCF_044427405.1). Classification (NCBI taxonomy): domain Bacteria; kingdom Bacillati; phylum Bacillota; class Bacilli; order Lactobacillales; family Streptococcaceae; genus Streptococcus; species Streptococcus sp. 2020WUSS089. Next base: position 9,137 of record NZ_JAOTGD010000009.1, read on the forward strand.
TTTTTGGAGTCTATTTCCAGATGCAAAAATTGGAGTTCTATTATTGAAAGATTATAAAACGCCGGTGCAATCGCCTGATGAATTAGTGAAATTACTGGAAGAAAGCAACGGAATTGCCCAGAAATTTCTTACAGAAGATACTTTTAGTGAAAATGAAGTCATCCAAACGTATCGCCAAGCTTATCAAAAATTCAAAACTAAAAAAGGTGCACGTTCTAGTATCGAAGCACTTTTGAAGCGTTCTGCTAGTGACCGTCCAGTTTCGACAATCTCGCCCTTAGTGGATATTTATAATGCAGCAAGTTTGCGTTTCGGTCTTCCATGTGGTGCAGAAGATATAGATACATTTGTAGGCAATCTCCAACTAACGATCACTGAGGGTGGAGATGAATTCTATCTCATTGGTGATGAAAACAATAATCCAACTCTACCAGGTGAAGTTTGCTATAAGGATGATAAAGGCGCCGTTTGTCGCTGTTTCAATTGGCGCGATGGTGAGCGAACCATGATTACGGATGAGACAAAGAATGCTTTCTTGGTCATGGAGTTGGTCAATTCTGATAGAGTAGAAGATTTGGAAAATGCCCTTGATTTTATCAGTCAACACGCAGAAAAATTCTTGGGAGTAGTACCAGAAAAATATCTACTAGATCGCGATACGCCTGCAATAGCCTTGTAGGATTTGTCAGCGGGATTGTGTTCGGATAAATAGTGGTCTTTCTAGACAAATGCTGATTTTTCTGCTACAATACTAAGCATGAAAGAAGGTTGTTTCAAAAGCCTGTCTAGCGAGCTTGGGAGAGTGAGAGCCAAGCCAGTCTTGAAATAATTGGCGCTTTCCCAGTCGTGACCATGTCCGACTCAATCAGAATCATACAAATGAAGTAATAAATTAGGGTGGAACCGCGTTCTCAACGCCCCTATGTCTGTTGACAGGGGAAGAGAATGTGGTTCTTTTTGTCTGCCGACCGAGTATTTCTTGTTTTTCATCTCAAGGTGAAAGACAGCTACTATAAAGAAAGGAGACCAATGTTCACCTTAGAAAATATCAATCGAGGTCATGAACAGTTTACTGGGCCTGATTTTCCTAAACTGATTGCCTATTTCAAGAATTTGGGCATGGTGGAAAATACTGTGGATATCCAGTCTGGACAGGTTACCTATCGCTCACAGACAGGGCAGACTCTGGAAAAGCAGGGCTATCAAGTGATGATACCTGTTACTGACCAAGCCAATCTGGACCAGTTTGTGACTATCTTACGTAATCATCAGGCTGGACAAACAGATTTTCCCACCTTCTGCCAAGAAACAGCAGAAGCAGGGATTTACAAGTGGGTCATCGACCTAAAAGCCATGACCTGTTCCTATCTGGATAAGGCAGAGCAAGTTGTTGTTGTGGAAACCATACCGAGTGTGGAGAACTAGCAATTTTGAAATATAATAGAAAGAGGATATTATGTCAAAAAAATTGACTTTTCACAGTGTCAGTGGCATAGTCTCCTTTCAGTCGAATTGCCACACGCTCATCGCTAAGACGATTGAGCTAGACGCTGTACTAGTTCGCCTTTCCTAGCGGTATCGGCTAGGAAGGCTCACGTCGCAAGAATATCGTCATTTAGTTTATCTTTTATTACGTCGTTAACTCGCTTTGCCGTACCTCAGTACTGCCTGCAGCTCGCTGCCTAGTACTAAAAGTAAACTAAAAGACTTAGATTTAAAGAAAGAAGGAAAAATATGTCAAAAAAACTTACTTTCCAGGAAATTATCCTGACCTTACAACAATTTTGGAATGAGCAGGGCTGCTTGCTCATGCAGGCTTACGATACGGAAAAGGGTGCGGGGACGATGAGCCCCTACACCTTCTTGCGTGCGATCGGTCCTGAGCCTTGGAATGCGGCTTATGTTGAGCCAAGTCGTCGTCCTGCGGATGGTCGCTACGGGGAAAATCCCAACCGTCTCTATCAGCACCACCAATTCCAAGTGGTCATGAAACCATCGCCATCTAATATCCAAGAACTTTACTTGGAGTCTTTGGAGCGTTTGGGCATCAATCCTTTGGAACACGATATTCGTTTCGTTGAGGATAACTGGGAAAACCCGTCAACAGGTTCAGCAGGTTTGGGCTGGGAAGTTTGGTTGGACGGTATGGAAATTACGCAGTTTACCTACTTCCAACAAGTCGGTGGCTTGGCGACTGGTCCAGTCACAGCCGAAGTAACTTATGGTTTGGAGCGTTTGGCTTCCTATATCCAAGAAGTTGACTCCGTTTACGACATCGAATGGGCAGACGGCGTTAAATACGGTGAAATTTTCATCCAGCCAGAGTATGAGCATTCAAAATACTCCTTTGAAGTATCGGACCAAGATATGCTCCTTGAAAACTTCACTAAGTTTGAAAAAGAAGCAGAGCGGGCTTTGGAAGAAGGCTTGGTTCACCCAGCCTTTGACTATGTGCTCAAATGCTCTCACACCTTTAACTTGTTGGATGCCCGTGGAGCTGTGTCTGTAACTGAGCGTGCAGGCTACATTGCCCGTATCCGTAACCTTGCCCGTGTCGTTGCCAAAACCTTTGTGGCGGAGCGTAAAAAATTAGGCTTCCCACTTTTAGACGAAGCAACGCGAGCAGAATTGTTGAAGGAGGACGCAGAATAATGACAAAGAATTTACTTGTTGAACTTGGCTTGGAAGAAATTCCTGCCTACATCGTAACCCCAGCCATGCACCAGTTGCGTGACCGCATGGCAACCTTTTTGACAGACAACCGTTTGGCTTTTGACAGCATTGATGTCTTTTCAACACCACGCCGTTTGGCTGTTCGTGTGCGTGGTTTGGCGGACCAGCAGACAGACTTGACCGAAGATTTCAAGGGACCTGCTAAGAAGATTGCCCTGGACGCAGACGGAAACTTCACCAAGGCTGCAGAAGGATTTGTCCGTGGCAAAGGCTTGACGACAGCGGACATCGAATTCCGCGAGATTAAGGGTGAAGAGTATGTCTACGTGACAAAACACGAAGCTGGTCAGCCAGCTAAGGCAGTCTTGGCGGGCATTCCAGAGGTCTTGAAAGCTATGACCTTCCCGGTCAGCATGAACTGGGCGTCCAACAAATTCGCCTACATCCGTCCTGTCCACACCTTGACCGTTCTCTTGGACGACGAAGCATTGGATATGGACTTCTTGGACATTTCGTCAGCTCGCATCAGCCGTGGTCATCGTTTCCTTGGAAATGAAACCGAGGTTGCAAGTGCAGATTCTTACGAGGCGGACTTGCGTGCACAGTTTGTCATTACAGACCCCGCAGAGCGTCAAAATATGATTATCGAGCAAATCAAGGCTATCGAGGACAAACACAATGTGACTGTTGAGATTGACCAAGACCTGCTCAATGAAGTTCTCAACCTGGTCGAGTACCCAACTGCCTTTATGGGCTCCTTTGATACCAAGTATTTGGAAGTGCCAGAAGAAGTCTTGGTGACTTCCATGAAAAACCACCAACGTTACTTCGTAGTGCGTGATAAATCTGGCAAGCTCTTGCCAAACTTCATCTCTGTCCGAAACGGTAACGACCAGCATATTGATAATGTCATCAAAGGAAATGAAAAAGTTTTGGTGGCACGTTTGGAAGACGGTGAGTTCTTCTGGCGTGAAGACCAAAAACTCAAGATTGCTGACTTGGTAGAACGCCTTAAAGTCGTAACCTTCCATGAGAAAATCGGCTCCCTTTACGAGCACATGGAACGCACTAAAGTCATCGCAGAAAAACTGGCTGACTTGGCTGGCTTGTCTGCGGATGAAAAAGCGGATGTGGCACGTGCGGCAGACATCTACAAGTTTGACCTCTTGACAGGTATGGTCGGCGAGTTTGATGAATTACAAGGGATTATGGGTGAGAAGTATGCCCTTCTTGCAGGGGAAAAACCTGCGGTGGCAGCGGCAATCCGTGAACACTATCTTCCTAACTCTGCAGAAGGTGAATTGCCTGAGAGCAAGGTCGGGGCGGTCTTGGCACTGGCTGACAAGTTTGATACCCTTCTCTCCTTCTTCTCAGTAGGTCTCATTCCTTCTGGCTCAAACGATCCTTACGCTCTGCGTCGTGCGACACAAGGTATCGTGCGGATTTTGGAAGCATTTGGTTGGGAAATTCCATTGGATCAGTTGATTGCGGAGCTCTACAGCTTGAACTTTGCCAGCTTGACCTATGACAACCAGCCAGCTGTGATGGACTTTATCCGTGCTCGTGTAGAGAAGATGATGGATAAGGCGATTCCGAAAGACATCCGTGAGGCTGTACTTGCCAGCTCAACCTTTGTGGTCAGACTGCAACTGGCAGCCAGCTCTGCTATTTTCCAAAAATCAAAAGAGGCTGACTACAAGGAAGCCGTGGAAAACTTGTCACGGGTCTTCAACTTGGCTGAAAAGGCGGAGGCGACTGTCATTGACCAGGCCCTCTTCGAAAACGACCAGGAAAAAGCCCTTGCTGCTGCAGTGGCAGGCTTGGAGTTGACAGAAGACATGGCAGGCAACTTGGACAAACTCTTTGCTCTTAGCCCAGTCATCGCAGCCTTCTTTGACAATACCATGGTTATGGCAGACGACGCAGCGGTCAAAGCCAACCGTTTGGCCCTATTGAAAGCCTTGGCGGACAAGGCAAGTGCTGTGGCGGTCTTCAATCTCTTGAATAGTAAGTAGGAGGCGAGCATGGAACAAGCAAAAATCGATCGGATCAATGAATTGGCTAAAAAGAAAAAAGCTGGTACCTTGACACCAGAGGAAAAAGTTGAACAGGCTCAGCTTAGGGAAGAATACATCGAGGGGTATCGTCGAGCAATCCGTCATCATATTGAGGGAATTAAACTGGTCGATGAAGAAGGCAACGATGTGACGCCAGAGAAACTCCGTCAAGTCCAACGTGAAAAAGGCTTGCATGGCCGTAGTTTGGATGATCCAAATTCCTAAGAATAAATGATAATAAACAAGGAAAGACTAGGTTTTCTAGTCTTTTTTGTGCTTTTGAGAACATGTATTTACTTGTTTGCTTAGTTTGTAAATGATAAAATAGATATAGATAAATAGATTCAGGAGGGCTTGGTCATGAAAAAACTGATGTACACCTTGTTGGTGCTTGCCTATGTTACGGTCGCTTATTTGTCGGTCTACGTCCTTCCTCACTATTATTCTGGTGCAATTATAGGGGCGGCAGGAGCCAGTCTTGGAGCTAGTTTCAAACAGTTCAAGGAAGTGCGAGCTTGTCCTGACCAACCCTTGTTAGCCTATTTTAAGTGGGATAAGAAAAAGACAAGTAGTTTGTTATTGGTCTTTCTTGGAATCATCCTTTTTGTTAGCCTTGTGCTGGAATTTAATTGGCAATATGGCTTAGCTTTTGTAGTGGCGATCAGCTATGCTATGCTTTGGAATCTCCTTCATATTCAATTTTTACGAAAATATTATTTTGGGAGTGGGAAAGAACTCGACTAGTCTAAAAAAGAGTTCGTCTTCACACCCCCGCACAGTTGATTAGGTCAGATTTGGAGTGTGAAACGCGAATTGCTGAGATTTGCTCCGCAAATCTTATCTCCAACCTTTAACAGTCCACTGGACTGTTAAACCCAATCAACCACTGCACTGAGATGTTGACACGAACTCTGAGAAGTGTGCTGGGCTTGAGCCCAGCGTTTTCTTTATATACTTTGTCCAGCTTTTAATTTTTTCATAAAGATGATGGAACTTGGAATCAGGACGATGATACTGCCAATCCAGGCGGCGGGGTTAGCGGCGGCGGTCCCATAAAAGCCGAAATACTGCATGCCGATGATGGCGACTGCTGCTCGGAAAATTAATTCCCCAAAGCCTGCTAGTGTTGGAATAAAGCCCTTGCCAAGTCCCTGAATAAAGCTACGGAGAATAAAGAGGGAAGCAACAATCCAGTAACAAGAGCCGTTAATGATGTAGTAAACAAGAGCCAAGTCCAGAACTGTTTGACTGGCATTTGGCAGAAATAGACCAGAAAAGAAACGATTGCCCAAGATGAGAATGACCGCAAATACAATGGCCCAAGCAATGCTGAGGAGTAATGAGTGGCGCACCCCTTCTCGAATACGGTCATAGAGTTTGGCACCGTAGTTCTGAGCAGTAAAGGTTGCGATAGCCAAGCCCAGATTAACCATGGGCAGCATAGCCAACTGGTCAGTACGAAGGGCAATGGCCTGGGCGGCGATGGCGTCTGTTCCTAGTTGGTTGACCATAAACTGCAAGGTCATGGCTCCGATGGCGATAATACTGGCTTGAAATCCCATTGGAAAAGCAAGCTGGGCATGTTTCTTGAGATTATCCCTATCCAATTTTAAATCAGCTAGTCCAATATGATAGTGAGGTACCTTGTGGATAATATAAAAAATAAGAAAGAGGACCGAACAGGCTTGGGCAAGGATAGTTGCAAAGCCAGCTCCGAAAACGCCCCAGTTCATAACTAAGATAAAGAAAAAATCCAGACCAATATTGATAAAACAAGCGATAATTAGAGCAAGTAGAGGTGTTTTAGAGTTTCCGAGACTGCGTAGGGCTGAAGACAGGAAATTATAAAAAATAGTAAAGGTCAATCCTCCAAACATGGCCGTTAGAAAGGCATGGGAGTGGTCTATGATACTCACAGGCGTTTGCATTAAGACCAAGATAGGTTTCAAAAATGCTAAGGCTGAGACTGTTAGTAAAAGGCTGATGAGGGAAGCGTAGAAGAGTCCGTGGACAAAAGATTTTTTAAGCCCCTCTAAGTCGCCAGCTCCAAAGCGTTGGGCAGAAATAATGGTTAATCCATTGGTAACACCTTGGGCAAAACCGATGATTAAAAAAATCAGGCTGGCTGTCGAACCGACACTTGCAAAGGCATCCTTTCCCAAAGTATGCCCCACAATCATGGAATCAGCAAAATTATAGGCCAGTTGAAAAAAAGATCCAATCAACAAGGGAATAGCGAATTGTAAGATGACCGCAATCGGCTTTCCTTTGGTTAAATCATTCATAACGTCTCCTTTTGACAGATGATAAGCCCACTAGATAAATGATAGTCTAGTAGGCTTTCTAGGGATAAAATATTTCTCCTGAGAACGGAGTATAGGGCGTAAATTTGTTATTTAATTTGTCAGCTCTTCAAAATGATCGACAGTGTTATGGTCTGTTACTGCTAAGATGAGTTCGTCAGATTTGAAGACATAGTCAGGAGTCAGTTGGATGTTTAATTCCTGATTTTCGCCACTTCGGTAACCGATGATATTGAGTTTATAATGTTGGCGGAGTTTTAATTCGCCGAGTGTTTTGCCAATCCATTTTACTGGTGGGTGGAACTCGACAATGGAAACATTGCCTTCGAGCTCAAAGAGGCTGGTTGTGTCGCGGTGGAGTAATTGTTTTGCTAGAGAAATACCTGTTTCACGTTCAGGAGAAATAACCTTATCGGCACCGACACGGAGAAGGACTTCTTTCGCAGTTGTTCCTTTGACTTTGGCAATGACCATAGGAACACCTAGGACCTTGCTATGCATAACAGCAAGAACACTGGATTCCAAGTTTTCGCCAGTAGCTACAACAACAGCATCGCAGTTACCGATTCCTGCTGCACGTAGGAGCGAGCGGTCGGTGATGTCTCCGACAATACCGCGCGTGAGAATAGGTTCTAGATGATTGATACGTTGCTCATGATTATCGATAGCAATGATATTGCAATCGTAATTGTGTAATGTTTTTGCAATGGTAGTACCAAAAACTCCCAGACCGAGAATTCCGATAGTATAGTTTGGCATGATTTCTCCTTTTAGACAAGCATAGATGATTTTGCGTATTGAAGACTTTCGGTTTTAGATAATTTTCGAACAGAAAGGCTTGCGAGAATAGAAAGTGGACCGATACGGCCGAAGAACATGAGTGCCATAATGACTGTTTGACCGGCCATGGTTAGACTTGGAGTCAGATTGGCCGTAACACCTACAGTGGCTAGTGCTGACATGACCTCGAACATTAAAAATAGAAGTGGTTGTCGGTCATCTGTTAGGGCAAGTGCGAAGAGCCCGATGATGAACATGAGAAGGAAGACTGAGAATGTCGCAAAAGCTTTGCGGATGCTGAGGTTATCGATGGTTCGACCCATAAAGTTGGTATGAGGGAGACCGAGAATCTCGCTACGAGCATAGAGCACTAAGGTTAGGAAGGCGGTTATTTTAATACCGCCGGCTGTTCCACCTGGGGCTCCGCCAAGCATCATCTGAAAGATATAGAGCAAGAGGGTAATCGGTTCAGCCTTCGTGTAGTCGATACTGGCAAAACCAGCAGTTCGCATGGTGACCGTCTGGAAAAAGCTGGCTAATAATTTATGGCCAAATGATAGTTGCCCGATAGTAGAAGGGTTGTTCCATTCGGTGAGTAAGGTTGTCAGAGTTCCGAGGGTTAGTATAATGGCTGTTAGGCCTAGAACAATCTTTGTATGGAACCCTAGTTTTCGTAGGCTACGTTTTTGCCCGATTTGTGTTTGAAGGTCAAACCAAACCGAGAATCCAAGACCTCCCATAATAATGAGACTGGCTAATGTTAGGTTAATCAGAGGATTATCCACATAACGCATGATGCTAGTTGCACCAAAATTATCAAAACCGGCATTACAAAAGGCTGAAATAGCTACGAAAATCGAGGTGAATAAACCTCTCGCCCATCCAAATTCAGGTACAAAATGGAAGGAAAGTAAGAGGGCTCCAAAGGCTTCGACCGCCAAGGTAAAACCAAAAGCTGATTTGAGGAAGCTACGAAAATATTTTGTGTCAGATCGGTTTAGAGCCTCTTGTAAGGTTGCCATATTGATGAAATTCATTTTACGACCACCGCGTAAAGCGAAGAGACCGATGAATCCTATCAAGCTCAAACCCCCAATTTGGATTAGCATCATACAGATAATCTGTCCAAAAGTAGAATAGGTTTCAGCAACGGCTTTGGTAAATAGCCCTGTTACACAAACCATGGAGACAGATGTGAAGAGATGATCCCAATAACTTGCTGTAGAGGTGCTAATTTGTGAGATGGGAAGACTTAGTAAAATTGATCCAGTCAGAATCACGAATAAGAAACTGATAATGATTCGCTGACTGGGAGAAAGTTTAATCCTAAATGGTGACATAATTCTACCTTTGCTCAAAAAATAAAAGATGAAGATATTGTAGCACAAAAGAAAGAAAATGTACGACTAAAACACGCAAAGAACCTGATTTTTTCTCTTCTTGAAAGCTTCATTATTTTTTATTACCATGGATTTTATAAGTGGTGCTTACATGAGGTAGCTCAGGTGGCTCATTTTATTTGTGACAACGGGATTATGGGGAAATTATTATGGGCAATGAAAAAGTGGTGCGGACCATAAAAAGAATCTCCTTAGTTGACCTAGGGAGATTTATTTCCATTCTGCTAAGACTTGTTGATGATAGTGACGTAAAGGTCCGACCTTTTGGAGGAGGTAGGTAGCAGCCAGTCCGACCAATAAGCCTGATAAAATTCCTGTAAAAGCGAGGATTGGCAGGTAGTTTAGTACATAGAAAGAACGGGCAATGGTAGCAAAAACAAGAAGCTGACCAAGGTTGTGCAACATCCCGCCCAGAATAGAAATTCCAATAGGACTGACACGGTTTGGACCGAGCTGCTTGGCAGAAAGCATTCCTACATAACTCAAAGTAGTTCCAGCAAAGCCATAGAGGAAGGTTGAAAAGGTGCCTCCCAGAAAGGTTGAGATGAGCAAGCGTAGTGCGACAACCTTTAGGCTATCCTTTGTAGGGAGGGTAAAAATAGCAATTAAGCTAATCAAATTTCCCAGTCCTAGCTTGGCACCTGGAGCAAAAGCAAATGGGGGGGTGATGAGTCGTTCAATCAAAGAAATGACAACTGCCTGAGCTGCCAGCATCGTAATAAAGTTAAGTGTTTGACGTTTAGAATTCATGGGTGCAGAGAAAAAACTCTTTCTAGTCGATTATCTATTTTACTATCATACTTGTTTTTGTTCACTATGGCAAGTTTTGTTTGTTGTATATTACTAATTATTGAAATTCGCTTGTCAACTATCTTGGAATGCGTTATAATGGAAATATGTAATTTGTTTTGATTTTCACAAGGAGGAAACATTGTGACGAAAAATATTGTGATTGTCGGTGCTGGTTATGCGGGGATTGCAGCAGCTCGATTGCTAGGGAAAACCTTTAAAAAGGATCAAGATGTAACAGTTACCTTGATTGATAAGAACTCTTTCCATACCTATATGACAGAGTTGCATGAAGTTGCGGCAGGGCGTGTAGAAGCCAATGCAATCAAGTATGACCTTCAACGTATCTTCAAAAAATATCCAAAGGTTCAATTGGTAACAGACAAGGTTGTTGAGATTGACTACGATAAGAAACAAGTAGTTGCGGAACACCAAACTCTGGATTTTGATTACCTGCTCCTTGCAATGGGTGGTGAGGCTAATGACTTTGGTGTGAAAGGTGTTAAAGAACACGGTTTTACACTTTGGTCTATCGAAGCAGCAGAACGTTTGCATGACCACATGATTGATGCTTGCTATCGTGCCATGCGTGAGCATGATGAAGCCAAACGTCGCGCTCTTTTAACCTTTACCGTTATCGGTGCTGGCTTCACAGGTATTGAGATGATCGGTGAGTTGATTGACTGGGTACCAATTTTGGCGCGTGAGTTCAAGTTGGATCCAAAAGAATTCTCACTTAAGGTTGTTGAGGCAACGCCAAATATCTTGGCTATGGTTACTGAAAAAGAGCAAGTCAAGGCTCGCAAATACCTTGAGAAAAAAGGTGTTGAATTGGTTCTTGGTGATGGTGTAGCAAGTGTACAAGAAGATAGCTTGACACTTTCATCAGGTCGTCAAATTCCTACCTATACCTCTATTTGGACAGCTGGTGTTCAAGCCAATACAGACGCAAGTGAATTTGGTATTGAAAAAGCACGGGCAGGTCGCCTAATTGCCAATGAATTCATGGAAGCCAAAGGCAAGGAAAATGTCTATGTAGCTGGTGACTTGGTTTACTTTGAAGAATCAGAAGGGAAACCAACTCCACAGATTGTACAAGCAGCTGAACAGACAGGCCATACTGCGGCAAGTAATATTATTGCAGCAATCAAGGGTGGCGAAAAACATAGCTACAAAGGTAAATATGATGGGTTTATGGTATCTATTGGAGCACGCTACGGTGTAGCCTTCTTGATGGACAAATACCACATGTCAGGCTTTATGGCAATGGCTGTCAAACACATGGTAAACCTACTCTACTTCTTTACCATCCGTAGTTTCTTCTACATGGGTTCTTATGTTCGCCATGAATTCTTTGACATTCAGAATAAGCGAAACATTTTTGGCGGTCATACTTCAGGCAAAGGAAATCTTCTCTGGTCTGTGCCAATGCGTGTCCTTTATGGTTCAGTATGGCTCTACGAAGGTATCAAGAAAGCCTTTGGTCTATTTGGAACAACATCATGGTTTGGGGATCAAGTTGTCTTCCCATTCCCTTGGTTAGCTGATCCAGTATCTGGTGCATCTGCTGCTGAGGCGGTTTCAAGTGCCTCACAAGCGGCAACTGCTGCGGCAGAAGCTGCTGAACCAATTTTTGGTTTGAGCTATGCCTATGGTGAAGCACCGATGGCTGTTTTGGACAAAATGCCTGATTGGTTTGCTACTATCATGGAATTTATGATGCCAAACCAAGAAGTAGCACTCTTTATGCAAAAATTTATGACAGTAGCAGAAATCGGTATTGGTCTGGCTTTGATTGCTGGTGCCTTTGTATGGATTGTATCTGCTGCAACCGTTGCTTTGGTAGTTATGTTCAGCCTGTCAGGCATGTTCTACTGGGTAAATATTTGGTTCATCCCAGCAGCTATTTCTCTTATGAACGGTGCGGGTAGAGCCTTCGGTCTAGACTACTGGATCATGCCATGGTTGGGTCGTTTCCTAGACAAGAAGATTTATGGAAAGCCGAAGCATATTTACCGTATCAAGGATAAAAAATAAAGGAAATATAGAAAGTTAGTGGTACATCAAATTTGGAATACCTATCCTGAGATTGAGAGGGGACTTGAAGAGGTAAAATCCATCATCTTATCTGAGATGATGGTCCTGCATCCAGCAGTTACAGCGAAGATTGTTGAATATGTAGAGGCACCAGGGAAATACCTGCGTGCCGGCCTCTGTCTGCTCTTTGCACAAATGACGGAAGGAAAGATTAGCCGTTCAAAGCTATATTTTGCTGCCCATTTAGAAGTCCTGCATCTGGCGACTCTGATTCATGACGATGTGATTGATGGCGCGGATAAACGGCGGGGAGTCACGGCGGCTCATCAACAATTTTCTAATCGAATCGCTATCTACACGGGTGATTATCTTCTTGCCTATTCAAGTCGACTATTTGGAAAAGGGCTTCGTTTGCTAGAAGTATCACGTGATGATTTGGATTTGGGCAATGATAAGCTGATGGAAACAATTCTTCGAGGGGAATTATCTCAGCTACTCAATCAATTTGATGCCAATATGACTATGAAAGCCTATCTCAAGCAAATTCAAGGAAAAACAGCTTTTCTATTTGGACTTGCCTGTCAGTTGGGGAGCTTTGTACCAGGCCAATCTAGGAAAGACAGTAGCATGGCTTTTCGGTCTGGGCAAGCACTTGGCATGGCCTTTCAGCTACGAGATGACTTAATTGACTATCAGTTGGATGTGGCAGCATCAGGAAAACCTAGATTGCAAGATATTCAAAATGGTATCTATACTGCACCGCTACTATTTGCTATGCGAGAAGACAAGTCTATCCAGCAGCAATTGCGGGCCTATATTCAATCCCCTACGGCAGAAGGGTTGGAAAGCCTTACAGATAGGATTTTTGCAACACATGCTATTGCCAAAACAGAGAAACTGATTGTTAGCTATTTGGAAAAAATGATGAATTTTGTAGATAGAATACCACAGTTATCGACTGCATCTATGCAAAATTTGGTGGCAATAGTTTTTAGTCATTATTTTTAAAAAAATACTAGACAATTTAGTTTATTCGGTATATCATTATAAATATAAAACTATTTACTTTACAAAAGGAGTATTGTTATGAAAACAACTAAAGTTGTGTTGAAAAGTTTGGTAGTTCTTGGTGCGGTATTTGCACTTGCCGCTTGCGGTTCTAAACAAGAATCTACTTCAACTTCATCTTCAACTACAGAAACGGTAGTATTGAAAGATGGTACTTACAAAGCTGAGTCAGGCAAAGACGATTATGGCTACAAAATTGTTCACACATTGACTGTTAAAGATGGAAAAATCAGTGAGTCAAAATTTGACTACGAAGCTGAAGATGGAAGTCTTAAATCAGCAAATGAAGAGTACAACAAAAACATGAAAGATAAAGCTGGAGTTTCTGCTGGTGAAGCAATTGAACAACTCAATGCAGCTTTGGTTGAGAAACAAGACCTCTCAGCTGTTGAAGTTGTATCAGGTGCAACTCATACTTCTGAAGACTTCAAGAAGAGTACAGAAGCCCTTCTTGCAGCAGCTGCTGAAGGAAAAACAGAAACTGTAAAACTTGACTAATTAAGTCTATACAGAAAAGACACAGTCGCACTTGTTTGGCTACTGTGTCTTCTTATTTTTTGGGGAAGGTAAAATCAGTGAAAAAAATTGCAAGTCTATTATTCGTGGGCCTACTGATGGTTTTGCTTGTTGCCTGTAGTGGTAAACAAAACGAAAGTTTATCTGTTGTGAAAACTCCGTTGACTCGTAGTGAAAGCTTACTTCACACAGTAGTGCAATTGAGTATTTATCATGAAAATCAGGAAGAAGCGATGGATGAAGCTGTCTCCTATATCAAGGAGATGGAAAGTCTGTTGTCCACAAACTTGGAAGGAGCAGATATCTACCGTATCAATCAGGCAGCAGGAAAAGAGGCTGTCAAGGTGGATGAACGTACCTTTGAAGTGATTGAAACAGCTATTGACATGAGTAAAGAAAGTCAGGGGCTATTTGACATTTCCATTGGAGCTGTGAGCAATCTGTGGAAAATTGGAGATGAGGATGCACGTAAGCCCAGTGATGAAGAAATCAAAGCTGCTCTGCCATTTATCAATTATAAAGACATTACTTTAGATAAGGAGAAGAAGACCGTCTTTATCAAAGAAGGAATGACGCTAGAATTAGGAGCCATTTCCAAAGGTTACATTGCAGATAAGGTTAGAGAATTGTTTGCCAGCAAAGGGATTACGACAGCTATCATCAATCTAGGCGGGAATGTGGTGGTTATGGGGGATTCGCCAACGACACAAAATGGTTGGAATGTTGGAGTTCAAGACCCAGACCAGGTGCGTGGTGCAACAGTTGGTTCTGTGCCAGGGACACATGATTCGGTTGTTACCTCAGGTATTTATGAGCGCTACTTAGAGGTGGACGGTGTCAAGTATCACCATATTCTGGATCCAAAAACTGGCTATCCTGTGGAAAACGATATTTCAGGTGTGACAGTCTTTTCCAAAACATCTATCCAAGGAGATGCCTTATCCACAACTCTCTTCTTACTAGGTGTGGAAAAAGGTCTTGACTTTATCAATCAGATGGACGGTGTAGAAGCTGTTTTTATCGATAAGGAGCAGGGGGTTCATCTGAGTGATGGCTTGAAGGAAAGCTTTGAATTAACGAATGAGGAGTATCATCTTGTCAATGAATAAATCAACTAAAGGACTCAGTTTGCCTGTATTTCTAGAATTTGTTGAAATGAAGACCAAGGTAGCTAGTGTTTTCCCGATGACCTTGGGGATTTTATGGAGCCTGTATCGCTATCAAGCTTTCAATTGGCTCAACACATTTTTGTTCATTATTGCCGTTCTTAGCTTTGACATGTGTACAACTGCCATCAACAATAGCATGGACTACCACAAAGCCAAGGATGAAACCTATCGTCAGGAAAGCAATGTGATTGGAAAATTCTCTCTAGATTTCCGTCAGATGATTGGAATCGTCCTTGCCCTACTTATTTTTTCAGTGGTTATTTCATTGGTGCTTGTTTGGCGGACCAGCTGGTTCCTCCTTCCGATGGGAGCTTTCTGTTTCCTCATTGGTATCTTTTATACTTTTGGACCTATTCCGCTTTCGAGAATGCCACTGGGTGAAGTTTTCTCTGGAGTAACCATGGGATTTGGGATTTTCTTTCTTGCTGTATTTATTCAGCAACCAGATTTGCTACTGACCAGCCAAGTGAGCGGCCAGTGGATGACCTTGCAATTCTCTTGGACCAAAATAATAGACATTATTTTCATGTCCCTTCCTTTGGTAGCCTTGATTGCCAATATCATGTTGGCCAACAATACCTGTGATTTAGAAGAAGATATTCGCAACCATCGTTATACTCTGGTTTACTATATTGGCAAGAAAAATGCTCTTAAATTGTATTTTGTCTTGGCAAGTTTACCATGGTTGCTGTGGATAATCTACTGTCTGACTGGATTCTTACCAATCTGGGCACTGATCGGTTTCATCGGTGTTTGGCCTGCTTATAAGAGTCTAGAAACATTTTTGAAAAAGCAAGTCAAACGGGAAACTTTTATCGAGGCAGTAAAGAGTTTTGTACTCTTTGCGCTGCTATATGTGGTGATACTTGCTTTAGCCCTTATTTTCTAAAAAGGAAAGACACAGTCGTTCATCAACAGGCTGTGTCTTCTTTGTTATAGTGGTAAAATGAGTTCTTCTTCGTCAGTGCTTTCCCCGCCAACGGATTTTATTTCAATCAATAGGTTATGTGGCAGGCAGACGGAGAGTTCTCCTGGCTGGCTAATCCAGCTGGTCATAACGGCAATTTGGTCTGGGCTATTGTCTTCCTTGACCCGAATGCGTTCGCCATCAACTTCAATGATGTTGTATTGCCCTTCATTGGGATAGTAGGTCTTTTCTTGATGTGGTGTGTCCTTTGATAATTCAAATTGGTCGACCACCTCACCATTGATGCGGACATAGGCAATTGTTTTTGCCTCATTTGTATCTGTTGTCAGATGTGCATAGGTAAAAATTGCTGGAAGAAAGGATAAGATGAGGGTAAATCCGATTAAGATATAATCAAATAGTTTGAGTTGTTTGAGAATGGATTTGAATGTCATATACAATCTATTTTATAGAAAAAATCCTACTTTGTAAAATGTTGGATACAGATTACTTTTTCAATTATCTAGAGAAGAGTAGGATGGCTAACATTCCCCAAAATCTAGCATGAAGTGGTTGTATTTTCCCAGCGAAAAATCCAATGGAGAAAGTTAGGGCAAAACCTGCAAAGAGAAACCAGAGCAGCGGTTTATGATAAAGATAGATAGCTTTTTGGACAACATTTGATTCTGGACGGGTAGTTTGCCAGTCACTATTTAAAATTGGAAGTATAGTGAATAGTAAGAAAAGGATTGATGGATTGTCCCCTGTCAGGTAGCTATGTATATATGCTACAAATTGCTGTATAGGAGAGAACAATCAAAGTGAAAATGAATTTCGGTTTGTCAACGTCTATCTGGTTTCTCCTTTTTAAGATAAATCCGATAAAGAATAGCCAGAGCAAATCCAGCAGGAAGGATGAGGGCAAGTGGTTTGACATGCCCTAGCCAAATGCCTACAGAATAAGTCAAGGTCATGGCAAACAGTGCAAAGACAGATTGAATGAGAAAGTAGCGTTTTTCCTCTGTTGTTTTATAGGATCTAAAGATCTGAATGGTCGGTAGCGTAATCAAGAACGAATCGCTGCTAATTGGCTCATTGACCATATAAGAGTAGATGAAGAAGGCAGAAAAGAGGCCATAAAACAAGACAAAAATGCGACAGGTTTGTTTAGGTGTAAAAGGTTTATTCATGGTGTTAGCTCCTTATTTTTTCTTAGCAGTATCTGCTTCCAGTTTTTGCAGATAGGCAATGGCAGACAGGGCTAGACTGGCAAAGAGGCCCATCATGCCACCGAAGAAGAGGGATTTTACGTGGAAGATGGAATCCAGTAGGGGAAGCTGGAGGCTAAAGAGGTCTGCCAGCCCAGCAAAGAGGCTAGATAGCAGGGCAACTCCCAGTCCCCAGAGAAGTGGGTTAAGGGGCCGGGCTTGTCTTTCCTCAGGGCTCAGTTCGTCCACGTCATATTGAGGCAGGTCAGCATGGAGAGTACGCATATTAACGATACCAATTAGGATAATACTGAAGAAGGCAATGATCATTGGATAGTAGGCAGCCACCTCCAGAGGGTAGCGGTAGGCTAGGAAGTAGGCGATGGCATTTCCAAGAGCTAGGAAGTAGAAGTAGTAGATAAAGGCCTGTCCGCCGATAGCATCAGCCTCGGCCCGTCGGTATTCGTCTAAAGGACCGCGGATACCATAAAAACGTTTAATCATATTTTTGATCCACTTGGGTTCTTCTTTGGCAATAGCAGAGCTGACAGTTAGTTTTTCTGCCTTTTTCATGCGTTTACGAAGAGTGATTTCGATATAAATTCCCATGAAAACACCGACTAGACAGGCTGCAAGGAATTTTCGGAGGTCAAATAAATGGTCTAGTGGATTGAGTCCTTCCATCCAGGCATCAAATCCCGTGTTCCAGATATACATACCACAGGTGAAATAGAGGGCGAATTTGATACTTGCTCCCTTGAATTTCTTTTGTTCCTTGGTAGTCAGTTCTTCTACATCTAAACTGTCCAGTTGACTGTGCCGGAGTTTAAACATGATGTAGGTACTAGCAGATAGGTAGGCTAGGAGCAGAGTAACGGGGTAGCCATAGGCAACGACTTCTGGGTAGCGTTTGGATAGAGCGAGTGCCAGTAGGGTAAGAGCCATGGTGCCCCAAAAGAGCAGGATAAAGCAGGTATTGCCTAGTCGGAAGGCTTCTTTTTGGCGAAATTCATCCAAGGGCCCTGCGATACCGTAAAATCGTTTGATTAATTTATCTTGAAAGGTTTCTTTTTTCATAAGCAGCTCCTTATTTTTGATCGAACAATGGTAAGATGTAAACAAAGCCTAAGAAGTAGATGGTCCCAGCAATCAGCAATTGTAGCCAAAATTTTGCTTGGCTGATGGTGTGCAAGATTTCTGCTCCGCTATTGCCCCAAAGCTGAAAGAGAACAAAGAGCGGGATAAAAATAAGGGTAGAGATAAGAGCTTGACGTATATTCTTTTTCATGATATTTTCCTTTCTATTCATTCCAAAAGAGACTATTGAGGTCAGTCTGTAAAGCTTTGGCTAGGTTGATACAAAGGTCTAGCGAGGGGTTGTACTTGTTGTTTTCAATCATGTTGATGGTTTGCCTGGATACGCCGATGGCTTTGGCAAGATCCAGCTGGGAAATCCCTAGCAGTAGGCGATAATCTTTGACACGGTTCATGGGTTCTCCTTTCGTGTAAAATATATGCGACATTCTATTGTAAAGAGAGAGGATAGACTAGCTATCCTTAGGCACGATGTCAATTATATGCGACAGTTGGTTGTAAAAAATGAGGGAGACCTCCCTGTTGATGTCAACTATATGTGACATGTTTCTTTACTGTTAGTATATACCTGTTCATATAAGTTGTCAACTATATTTGACAGTTTTTTTGTAAAAAGTTTGCAATAACTTTTTATTTTAATTTGTGGTACAATAGAAAAGATATGACCAAGGAATTTAATCACACAACTGTTCTCTTGCATGAGACAGTCGATATGTTAGACATCAAACCAAATGGAATTTATGTAGATGCAACGCTGGGTGGAGCAGGGCATAGTGAGTATCTGCTTAGTCAGTTGACGGATGGGGGGCATCTTTATGCCTTTGATCAGGATCAGACTGCTATTGAGCATGCCCATATTCGCTTGGCATCCTACATTGAAAAGGGACAAGTGACCTTTATCAGGGATAATTTCCGCAATCTCAAGACTCGCTTGGCGGAGCTAGGTGTAACAGAGATTGATGGGATTTGTTATGATTTAGGAGTATCTAGTCCACAGTTGGATGAGCGGGAGCGTGGCTTTTCTTACAAACAAGATGCTCCGCTTGACATGCGGATGAATCGTGAGGGACATTTGACGGCCTATGATGTGGTCAATAACTATGACTATCACGACTTGGTACGGATTTTCTTTAAATACGGTGAGGATAAATTTTCCAAGCAGATTGCTCGTAAGATTGAACAGGCGCGTGCGGCCAAGCCGATTGAAACAACGACTGAGTTGGCAGAGCTGATCAAATCTGCCAAGCCAGCCAAGGAACTTAAGAAGAAGGGGCATCCTGCTAAGCAGATTTTCCAAGCTATTCGGATTGAGGTCAACGATGAGTTGGGAGCAGCAGACGAATCTATCCAGCAGGCCATTGACTTATTGGCTTTGGATGGACGGATTTCTGTTATTACTTTCCATTCTTTAGAAGATCGTTTGACCAAACAACTCTTCAAAGAAGCAAGTACGATTGATGTTCCAAAAGGTTTGCCATTTATTCCAGATGACTTGAAGGCGCCACTTGAATTGGTCAATCGTAAGCCTATCTTACCTAGTCAAGAAGAATTAGAGGCAAATAATCGCGCGCATTCAGCCAAACTGCGTGTAGCTAAGAAAGTACATAAATAGGAGAGAGTCTATGTTGCAAGAAAAACGTAGAGAAGCCACTATGCGGGTTATCGGTGATAAAATTAGAACCTTCACACGTGTAGAAAAAGCCTTCTATTCAAGCATCGTATTATCTGGATTAGCCCTTGCCATAGGAATTATCTTTATGCAAACGCGGCTTTTGCAGCTTCAATCTGGGATGGCCAAAGTCAATCAAGATATTAGCCAAAAACAGATTGAAATCAACGATGCAAAGCAAGCTGTCAATGAATTGACACGTTCAGCTCGATTGATGGAAATTGCTGAAAAAGCTGGATTAACTTTTAATAATGACAATATTGGAGTGGCCGAATAATGCCCAGAAGAAATAATAAACTCTTGCGGTATGTCTTGAAAAAACGATATGTTCCGTCAAAAAATCGTCGAAGAGTAGGACAGAGCCTACTTCTTTTGACGGTTTTCGTCTTTTTTCTCTTTTTAATCAACTTTGCCTATATTATCGGCACCGATAGTAAATTTGGGGTGGATTTGTCAGAAAGAGCTGATGCGGTACACCAGCGTGAAGTTACCGTTCAAGCTAAACGGGGGACGATATACGACCGTACAGGAATTCCTATTGCGGAAGATTCGACGACCTATACGGTCTATGCCATCATTGACACAGAATATGTGTCAGAACTGAAAAAAGTTTTGTATGTGCAGTCTTCTCAGTTCAGCAAAGTAGCAGAAATCTTTAAAAAGCATCTCGGAATGGAGACAGATTATGTTATGGAGCAGCTGAATCAACCGGAACTGAAGCAGGTATACTTTGGGACGTTAGGTAAGAATATCTCCTATAGTACGATGTCCTCAATCCAAGAAGAGATGAAGGCGGCAGGTATTGAAGGGATTGCCTTCAATGCTAGTCCAGGACGGATGTATCCGAATGGGAATTTTGCTTCAATTTTTGTCGGGTTAGCTAATCCGGTTGAAAACAAGGATGGTAGTCATAGTTTACAGGGTGTGAGTGGTTTGGAATATTATCTGAATGATATTCTGGCCGGTCAAGATGGAAAGGTTATCTACGAGAAAGATAGCCAAGGCCGTGTCCTACCTGGAACAGAAAAGGTTGAAACGGAGACAGTAAACGGGCAGGATGTCTATACGACAATTTCAGCCGATTTGCAACGTTCTCTTGAAACCAATATGAATACCTTCTTCGATAAAGCCAAAGGGCGATATGCGAATGCAACTTTGGTTTCAGCCAAGACGGGTGAAATACTGGCGACGACCCAAAGGCCAAGCTATGATTCAGATACCAAAGAAGGTCTAGGCCAAGAAGGACTGCTAGAGCGGTCACTCTTATACCAAGAAGCGTTTGAGCCTGGTTCAACAATGAAGGTGCTAACAGTAGCGTCAGCTATCGATAATGGAACCTTTGATCCAAATGCCTATTATACCAATAATGAGTACGTTATCGCAGACGCGAAAATCAATGACTGGACCCTCAATGCAGGTTATTCAGCTGTGACTCTCAATTATGCGCAAGGCTTCTCCCTATCCAGTAACGTTGGGATGACCTTATTGCAGCAACAGATGGGAGATGAAAAATGGCTAAATTACCTCGCTAAATTCCGCTTTGGCTACCCAACGCGTTTTGGTATGGGGGACGAGGCGCCAGGAATGGTACCAGGGGACAACATTGTTTCTATCGCCATGTCATCGTTTGGTCAGGGTATTTCTGCAAACCAAGCACAGATGCTTCGTAGTTTTACCGCCATTGCGAATAACGGTATTATGCTAGAGCCTAAATTCATCTCAGCTCTTTATAATCCTAATACAGATACAGCTAGAATTTCTTCGAAAGAAGAAGTGGGAAATCCAGTTTCTGAACAAGCTGCCGATGATACACTTCGCTATATGATAAATGTCGGTACTGACCCTGTTTATGGTACGCTCTACTCACATGACTTACAGGGACCTGCAATTCAAGTTGATGGCTATGACATTGCAGTTAAATCAGGTACGGCGGAAATTGCCAGTGAAGATGGTCAAGGGTATATTAAAGGTGCCTACATCAACTCTGTAGTAGCCATGATCCCTGCTGAGAATCCTGAGTTTATCATGTATGTGACCATTCGCCAACCGGAAGTATTGAATGTCCTGTCTTGGCGTGATATTGTCAGTCCTACATTGAAAGAAGCGATGCTGTTGAAAGACAATTTGAATCTGGATTCACCTGCACCAGCATTGGCACAGGTCGCTAATGAGACAGAGTATCGATTGCCAGACCTCATTGGTAAGGCACCAGGCGAGTCGGCTGAGGAACTTCGCCGTCAATTAGTTCAACCAGTTATCCTTGGAAACGGTGCTGAAATTAAAAAAGTTTCAGTCGAAAAAGGAAGTAAGGTAATCGCCAACCAACAGGTTCTACTCCTGACAAATAAATTCGAAGAAATGCCAGACCTGTACGCAATCACCAAAGAGAATATGGATATATTTGCTGAATGGACTGGTATCGAAGTGACCTATAAAGGAACGGGTTCAAAAGTAGTCGACCAAAGTGTAGAGGTCGGTACCGCTTTGAATAAAACCAAGAAAATAACAATAACCTTAGGAGACTAACATGCAATTCGCACTTATGTCGGGATTGGTAGCTTTTCTAGCAACCGTTCTCTTAATCCCACGATTTATTACATTTTATCAAGCCAAACGCATCGAGGGGCAACAGATGCACGAAGATGTGAAACAACATCAGTTTAAGGCAGGTACACCAACAATGGGGGGAACAGTTTTTCTCGTTGTTGCGATACTTGTCAGCTTGTTGTTTGCAACGGCCTTTCAACTGTTGACGGGTGGTGTTCTCGCCATCCTCTTTATCCTTGCCCTTTATGGTGTAGTAGGATTTTTGGATGACTTTTTAAAAATTTTCCGTAAGATAAATGAAGGTCTTAATCCTAAACAAAAGCTTGCTCTACAAATTTTAGGAGGGATTGTCTTCTACTTTGTCCACGTAAGAGGAGCAGGTGGCGGAGAATTGAATGTATTTGGTCACATGATACATTTGGGAGTTCTCTATTTTCCATTTGTTCTGTTCTGGCTGGTCGGTTTTTCAAATGCAGTTAATTTGACAGATGGTATTGATGGATTGGCTTCTATCTCAGTTGTTATCAGCCTTCTAGCTTACTCTGTCATCGCCTTCAATGAGCAAAAATTTGATATTCTTCTAGTTTGTGTGACCATGATTGGTGGCTTGCTCGGTTTCTTTGTTTATAACCGTAAACCAGCGAAGATTTTCATGGGGGATGTGGGAAGCTTGGCTCTCGGCGGTATGTTGGCAACTATTTCAATTGCCCTCCGTCAGGAATGGACCCTCCTCCTTATCGGCCTGGTCTATGTCATTGAAACGTCCTCTGTTATGTTGCAAGTTTCATATTTTAAATACACCAAAAAACGCTTTGGAGAAGGTCGTCGTATCTTCCGTATGACTCCTTTTCATCACCATTTGGAGCTCGGAGGTTTGACCGGAAAAGCTGAAAAATGGAGCGAGTGGAAAGTTGACTTTTTCCTCTGGTCAGTCGGTCTTGTAATGAGTCTGATTACCTTGGCTATTCTTTATTTATAAGATTTACCCATGGTGCTAGTTCATTTCAAAATAGCGTAAGTTATGAGCTAGAATAATTTGTTCCATTCGTAACTGTAGTCCGGCTAGACTTCTAGCTAATGTATGTTGGATGTCAAAGAGACGACACAGTTCAGAAAAACGTGTTTCAATAGTTCGTCTCATGGCCATCGCTTTCCAATTGTTCTGTTCTTCAGCTCCTGTCATGTTTTGTCGAAATGGCGTCCATAGGTGGTAACCTTCTTGCTCTAAGTCCTTTTTGAGTTCACTGCTTAAGTAACCTAGATCACCTAGGATAACCGATTGTTTACATCCCTCTAATAGTTCATAAACCACCTTGATATCATGGACAGAGGCTGGTGTGACAACATAATTCAGAATATAACCAGATAAGGTCACCAGCATATGAACCTTGAAACCGTAAAACCAAAGATGTTTAGAGGCGTTGTAACCAATATCAGCTACACCTTTAAAAATGGCAACTCTTTGATTGCGAATAGGGTGACAAAGTGGCAAAGGAAAACTATCTATAATGGCTAGTTTATCAGATGGAAGCAGTTCACTCTTAGCTTTTCGGATTAATTGGACTAGCCAAATCAATTGTTTAGACCGCCGATTGAAACTGCTTCTTTCTAGTAACCGACCACAAGGAAAGAGGGGGCAGATGGTGTAGAAATGGCGTTGTGATGTCATGCTTAGTTCAGCTTGTAACAGAAGTAAGACAAGAATTGATTCATCTGAAACTTTAGCTAAGCCAACATTTCGCCGATGTTTGAAGGAATCTGGACAGTAGTTTTGGTAGAAGTGATGACAAATTTGAGATAATTGGCGTACATTCCATTGCAAATGATGAGATTTAGCAGTATACTGTAAGTAGCTCATTTGGACTAACCTCCTGTATGTTTAGACACTTACAGTATAGTCTATTTGGGCTTTTTATTGTAGTTTGAAATGAACTAGTACCACAGGTAAGATTTTTATTGTATATCAAAAACAGCAGAAATGCTGTTTTTTTACCTTGACAAATATGGTCGGGGGGTAAAATAATAGTAAATTAGGCTGAGGAGGAAAAAATGGAACAGTTCAATCAGGAGAAGATGTATGGTGTGGTACTTCAGACCATGACAGCTGCAAGTCAGCTTCCCATGGTAAAGGTCAATAGGGAGGATTTTTTGAAGACTCGATTTAAGGACAGTCCCTATTTAGACAAGATTATTGCTGATGGACCGACAGCGGTTTATAGTTTGGATGCTTTAAGAAAAGAAGCTGATAAAATCATTCATGATATGACTACAAAGACTTCCTTACTCTCTTTTGCGGCTGGTTTACCAGGTAATCCCCTCACAGCAGTAGCAGCAGGAACAGCTGATATTGCTCAATATTTTGGCTTTGCTTTGAATTTGTCGCAACAAATTGCCTACCTTTTTGGTGAAGATGAGCTGTTTGTCGGTGAGGGAAAGGAAATTTCCGAAGAGGTTCAAATTCGTATTATTGCCTATATTGGTGTTATGTTTGGTGCTGGTGGTTCAGCTGTTCTCCTAAATAAAGTATCTAAGACAGTCGGGGCTAATATTGGTAAAAAAGTTGCAGCGCAAGCCTTGACAAAAACAACTTGGTATCCCTTGGTTAAAAAAGTTGCTTCAGTAATTGGGGTAAAAATCACTAAAAAAACGGTTGAAAAGACGATTGCCAATGCTGTTCCGCTTTTAGGAGGACTGATTTCTGGAGGTCTAACCTACTTTACATTTCAGCCTATGGGAGGATTGTTGGCGGATACCTTTGTTAAAAAATTAAACGGTGATTTTGATAGCGAGCTGGAATTAAGTGAGGCATTTAAGGCGAGTTTGGCGGAAGAGAAAGAACTAGGGATTATAGATGCAGATTTCACAGAAGTAAATGACAATAGTGATTTAGAGGCATAGGGCGGGCATCCGTCCTTTTTGCTTGTCACTCCAAATCGTGCTATAATAGAAGGCAGCACAATTAAAGAGGAAACTATGAAATTTACAGATATGAAACTCAAGCCTTATATTCAGGAGGCTTTGAAAGAAATTAACTTTGTCCAGCCGACAGAAGTTCAGGAGAAATTGATTCCTGTTGTTTTGTCAGGGCGAGACTTGATAGGGGAATCAAAAACAGGTTCGGGTAAGACCCATACCTTCTTGATTCCGATTTTCCAAAAATTAAATGAGGAATTGGACCAAGTTCAGGCTGTTATTACAGCTCCATCACGAGAACTGGCAACTCAGATTTATCAAGCGGCACGCCAGTTGGCTAGTCATTCGGACATCGAAGTTCGTGTGACCAATTATGTTGGCGGTACGGATAAGAACCGTCAAATTGACAAGCTTCAAGCTGGTCAGCCTCACATTGTTGTTGGGACACCAGGGCGTATCTATGATTTGGTCAAATCAGGTGACCTGGCTATCCATAAGGCCAAAACCTTTGTGGTTGATGAGGCAGATATGACCTTGGACATGGGCTTTTTAGAAACAGTCGATAAGATTGCTGGCAGCCTGCCAAAAGACTTACAATTTATGGTCTTTTCAGCGACCATTCCGCAGAAACTCCAACCGTTTTTGAAAAAATACTTATCCAATCCAGTCATGGAACAAATCAAGACCCACACAGTCATTTCTGACACGATTGAAAACTGGTTGATTTCAACCAAGGGGCGTGACCGTAATGCTCAGGTATTGGAAGTGACCAAGCTCATGCAACCTTACTTGGCTATGATTTTTGTTAATACAAAAACACGTGCAGATGAATTACACAGCTACTTAACTGCCAACGGTTTGCGTGTAGCAAAGATTCATGGAGATATTCCACCGCGTGAGCGTAAGCGGATTATGAATCAGGTGAAAAACTTGGACTATCAGTACATCGTTGCAACAGATTTAGCGGCACGTGGTATTGATATTGAAGGGGTTAGTCATGTCATCAATGATGCTATTCCGCAAGACTTATCATTCTTTGTTCACCGTGTAGGGCGCACAGGTCGTAATGGTTTATCAGGCATTGCCATCACCCTTTATCAGCCAAGCGATGATGCAGATATTCGAGAGCTAGAAAAACTCAATATCAAATTCTTGCCAAAAGAAATGAAAAATGGCGAATTTGTCGATACCTACGACCGTGACCGCCGTGCTAACCGTGAAAAATCTCGTGAAAAACTAGATTTGGAAATGATTGGCTTGGTCAAGAAGAAAAAGAAAAAAGTTAAACCAGGCTACAAGAAGAAAATTCAATGGGCTGTTGATGAAAAACGTCGCAAGACCAAGCGAGTTGAAGCGCGTGCAAAAGGTCGTGCAGAACGTAAAGCCAAGCGTCAAACCTTTTAAAGTAATCGAGGAAAAAGATGTTACAAAACATTCTAAGTTTTTATTTACAAGGATTGCTAATAGCTTCCTTGTTGATTATCACTTCTAGTCTGGTCTGGTTTATCTGGCGTGCGACAAAGGGTGTGGATAAAACCTTGCAAGAACGACAAGATTTCTTGTTTGATTTGTTGATGATTAATGTGATGACAATCCCCATTGCGGCCTTTGGAGTAGTGGGAATCTTATTAATGTTTAAAGCGTAGAAGGAAAAAGTATATGTACGATACAGTTGTAATTGGTGCGGGTCCTGCGGGGATGACTGCAGCTCTTTATGCAGGGCGTAGCAATTTAAAGGTAGCTCTTTTGGAACGTGGTATTTATGGTGGTCAGATGAACAATACCGCGGAAATTGAAAACTATCCAGGCTATGACCATATTTCAGGTCCAGCCTTGGCTGAAAAAATGTTTGAACCCTTGGAAAAATTCGGTGTGGACCATATTTTTGGCACCCTAGTCCGTATTGAGGAAGAAGGAAAAATTAAGAAAGTGATCACTGAGGATGGTGTTTTGGAGACAAAGACAGTCGTTCTAGCCATGGGGGCAAAACACCGTTTGTTAGGTATTCCGGGTGAGGATACTTACAATAGCCGTGGTGTCTCATATTGTGCAGTCTGTGACGGTGCCTTCTTCCGTGGACAAAAACTCTTGGTTGTCGGTGGTGGAGATTCTGCCGTTGAAGAAGCGCTCTTCTTGACACAATTTGCGGAATCTGTGACGATTGTTCATCGACGTGACCAACTTCGTGCTCAAAAAGTTATCCAAGACCGCGCCTTTGCCAATGAAAAAATTAACTTCATCTGGGATAGCGTAGTCGAAGAAATCAAGGGTGATGACTTACGTGTACAAAGCGTGGTTATCAAAAATGTGAAAACTGAAGAAGTCAGTGAACTTGATTTCGGTGGTGTCTTTATCTATGTCGGTCTGGATCCGATGACTGATACAGTTGCGGACCTAGGAATTACAGACGAAGCTGGTTGGGTTATCACTAATGAAAAGATGGAGACGACTCAATCAGGCATCTATGCCATCGGTGATATTCGTCAAAATCAACTTCGTCAGATTGCAACGGCAGTAGGAAATGGTGCAGTTGCTGGACAAGAAGTCTATAACTACATCACAGAACTAGCTGAATAGGGGAATACAATGTTTCATATTTACGATATTCAGAAAAATCCAGATGGAATCTCCTTTGATAAAACCTTGGATTTACAGGAAGAATTGCAAGCTCGAAATGGTGAAGTTCTAGGCTTGTCGCCAGTCCAAGTCACTGGAAATATCCGTTTTGAATCAGGTTTCTTTTTCTTGGACTATCAGATGACTTACGATATTACCTTGGCATCCAGTCGTTCTCTGCAACCAGTTGTTTTGCATGAGGTCCAAAACGTCAATGAACTCTTCGTTGCTAATGAAGCAGTTCTTAAAGAACAAGATTTGATTGATGAGGATATGGTGCTGGTAGTAGAAGATGACCACATTGTCCTTGATGAGAGTGTAGCAGATAATATTTTATTGGCTATACCAATCAAAGTCTTGACACCTGAAGAAGAAGCTGGACAGGAACTACCATCTGGTCAAGCTTGGGCTTTAATGACTGAAGAAGATTTTCAACAAAAAGCTCAAGAGAAAAAAGAGGCCAATAGTCCTTTTGCCCAATTACAAGGGTTATTTGGAGATGAGGACTAGCTCAGATTGGCAAGATAGTTAAATTATCTGAAAATTCTTGTCAATTTTAAGCTTTCGGTGTATAATAAAAGAGATACAAATTAGAGGAGTAAACAAATGACTAAAGCAAATTTTGGTGTTGTAGGGATGGCCGTTATGGGCCGCAACCTTGCGCTTAACGTTGAATCACGTGGCTATTCAGTAGCCATTTACAACCGCTCTGCTGATAAAACAGAAGATGTTGTTGCAAGCAACCCAGGTAAAAACTTGGTACCAAGTTACGATGTGGAAAGCTTTGTGGCATCTATCGAAAAACCACGTCGCATCATGCTTATGGTTCAAGCTGGTCCTGGTACAGATGCAACCATTCAAGCGCTCTTGCCACACTTGGATGAAGGCGACATCTTGATCGATGGTGGTAATACTTTCTACGAAGACACTATCCGTCGTTCAAAAGAATTGGCAAACTCAGGTATTAACTTCATCGGTACAGGTGTATCTGGTGGTGAAAAAGGAGCCCTTGAAGGTCCATCTATCATGCCTGGTGGTCAAAAAGAAGCTTACGAGTTGGTGGCAGATGTCTTGGAAGAAATTTCAGCAAAAGCACCAGAAGATGGAGCACCCTGTGTGACTTATATCGGTCCAGATGGAGCTGGTCACTACGTAAAAATGGTACACAACGGTATCGAGTATGGCGACATGCAATTGATTGCGGAGTCTTATGACCTCATGCAACACTTACTCGGTTTGTCAGTGGATGAAATGGCTGACATCTTTACTGAGTGGAACAAAGGCGAATTGGATAGCTACTTGATTGAAATCACAGCAGATATTTTGAAACGTAAAGACGACCAAGGTCAAGATGGACCAATCGTTGACTACATTTTGGATGCGGCTGGTAACAAGGGAACTGGTAAATGGACAAGCCAATCATCACTTGACTTGGGTGTGCCACTGTCGTTGATTACAGAATCCGTATTTGCTCGCTATATCTCAACCTACAAAGATGAGCGTGTGGCAGCAAGCAAGGTCCTTCCAAAACCAGCTCCGTTTGCATACGAAGGCGACAAGGCTGAATTGGTAGAAAAAATTCGTCAAGCATTGTACTTCTCAAAAATCATGTCTTATGCACAAGGCTTTGCACAGTTGCGCGTAGCATCTAAAGAAAACAACTGGAACTTGCCATTTGGCGAAATTGCAAAAATCTGGCGTGCAGGTTGTATCATCCGCGCTCGCTTCTTGCAAAAAATCACAGATGCCTACGGACGTGATGAAGACTTGGCAAACTTGCTCTTGGATGAGTACTTCCTTGATGTAACAGCTAAGTATCAACAGGCAGTTCGTGATGTTGTTGCCTTGGCAGTTCAAGCAGGAGTTCCTGTACCAACATTCTCAGCAGCTATTACCTACTTCGATAGCTATCGTGCTGAAAACTTGCCAGCGAACTTGATTCAAGCACAACGTGACTACTTTGGTGCTCACACTTATAACCGTAAAGATAAAGAAGGAATCTTCCATTACGACTGGTATAGCGAATCAAAATAGAAAAGATGGGCGTGGAAGCGCCCTTCTTTCTAGTCATAATACGATTCCTATACCATTTGAAAGAATAGAAAAGGATGGACAATGGCTAAGAAAATTTTGATTGCTGGTAAAGAACGCAATCTCTCGCATTTTGTTTCCATGGAATTGCAGAAAAAAGACTATCTTGTTGATTATGCATCGACAGGGAAAGAGGCTATGTCCTTGGCACATGAAACGGATTTTGACTTGATTCTGATGAGTTTTCAGCTTTCAGACATGTCCAGCAAGGAATTGGCTACAGAACTGTTAGCGATAAAACCAGCCACGGTCATGATTGTGGTAGTTGAGCCGACAGAAGTTAGTCAATATGGGGAAGAAGTCCTCTCTTATGCTGTTTCCTACGTAGTGAAGCCCTTTGTCATCAGTGATTTAGTGGAGCAAATCTCTGCGATTTTTCGTGGTCGTGATTTTATTGACAATAACTGTAAGCAGGTTCACATGCATGCGGCCTATCGTGATTTGAAGGTTGATTTTCAAAATCGAACAGTGACTCGAGGTGATGAATTGATTAATTTGACCCGCCGAGAGTATGATCTGTTGGCGACCTTAATGAATAGCCCAGAGCCTGTTAGTCGAGAACAACTTCTTGAGCGTGTTTGGAAATATGAAGCGGCTTCTGAGACCAATGTCGTCGA
The DNA here is from genome assembly GCF_044427405.1 of Streptococcus sp. 2020WUSS089. Classification (NCBI taxonomy): domain Bacteria; kingdom Bacillati; phylum Bacillota; class Bacilli; order Lactobacillales; family Streptococcaceae; genus Streptococcus; species Streptococcus sp. 2020WUSS089. Next base: position 39,592 of record NZ_JAOTGD010000009.1, read on the forward strand.
TGTATATATTCGCTATCTACGTGGTAAACTGGATTTGCCACATCAAGATTCATATATTAAAACGGTTCGTGGTGTCGGATATGCCATGCGCGATTGATTTAGAGTAGAGAGGAGGGAAGCTTTCCCTCTTTCTTTTTCTATAAGCGTGTGATAAAATAATAGCCAATAAGTAAGAATGGAAAAGTTATGAATACATCATTTAAAGAAAAAGTCATATTGATACTCTTATCTGGAGCGACATTGTTAGCTGTTCTCAACTGGTCTAGTATTTATGGGGCTATTCAACAATTATTAGGCAGTATGAACTCGCTTTTTATTGGAGCTATTTTCGCTTTTATTCTCAATGTTCCCATGAAAAAATTAGAAGATCAGTTTGAAAAAATTTCTTTTTTAAAGAAATCCAAGCGGTCTTTGGCAATTGTTGGAGTATTAATTGGATTTGCTTTAATTGTGACAGGACTGGTGGTGATTGTTCTTCCTACATTGGTGACGACTGTTTCAGAACTGGTTTCGGTTAGTAGCACAGCCATTCCAAAATCGGTAAATGCCCTAACTAATTTTCTTGAATCAAATGGTCTTTTGTCGGGACAAATCGGAGATCAGATTGCCAGCTTTTTGGATCAGTTGAAGAATTTAACACTTATTTCAAGTTTGGTCACACCGATTTTATCCGGCTTGGTGTCCAATGTGACGGGGATCTTTTCGAACACTATGACGTTGATAATGGCTTTCTTCTTCACTCTAGCGATTTTAGGGAGCAAGGAACACTTACAGGCGATGACGAGAAAGTTCTTGCAGGCTACCTTGCCAGAGAAGGCTGTCAGAGTAGTGAATTATATTGGAGAAGTTATTGTTGATACCTATGACCGATTCTTGATGAGTCAAATTGTTGAAGCGTGTATCATTGGGACACTTGTCTTTGTTAGTTATTCGCTCTCAGGAATTCCTTATGCCAGCATGGCTGGTATTTTGGCTGGGGTCCTATCATTTGTACCTTATATCGGTCCCTTTTCAGCGTGTTTGATTAGTGCTCTCTTTGTGGCGGTGCAAAATCCGCTCTTGGCACTCTGGTCTATCGCCCTTTTCCAGATTATTCAGCTGATAGAAGGAAATGTTATCTATCCGCGCGTGGTTGGTCAATCAGTTGGTCTTCCGACCCTATTTACCCTGGCTGCAGCCTTGATTGGTGGTAATTTGTTTGGCCTACTTGGTATGGTCTTCTTTACCCCTATCTTTGCGGTTGTCTACCGCCTGGTTCGTGAATGGGTTGCCAGTCGATTGAAGAAGCAAGATGAATTATTGGTAGAAAGTGAGTAATTCTCGCTTTCTTTTATTTTTGTCATTTTTATGCTATACTGAAGTGATAAAGTTTATGTAGGAGAAAGAGTATGCGTTGTCCAAAATGTCAGAGTTTGAAATCAAGTGTCATTGATAGTCGTCAGGCTGAAGATGGCAATACCATCCGTCGTCGTCGTTCCTGCGACCAATGTGGTCAACGTTTTACCACCTATGAACGGATTGAAGAGAAAACTCTAGTCGTTGTGAAAAAAGACGGGACTAGAGAGCAGTTTTCACGTGAAAAGATTTTCAATGGGATTATTCGTTCTGCTCAAAAGCGCCCTGTGTCAACCGATGATATTGATGAAGTGGTGAATCGGATTGAACAGAAGGTTCGAGCACAAGGTGATAGTGAAATAGAATCCGATGTCATTGGGAATTTAGTAATGGAAGAATTGGTCGAATTGGATGAAATCACCTATGTGCGTTTTGCATCGGTTTATCGTTCTTTCAAAGATGTTGGAGAGCTAGAAAATTTGCTTAAGCAGATGATTTCCAAAGGAAGTAAGGTAAAACCGGGAAAAAAAGATGAAACCAAATGATTTATTTGCCTATATAAAAATCAGCCCGTTTACACCTGATATTGTCAGTCTTAGCCAATGCTACCAGCCGATTATCGGTTTTGATGCATTAGCGCTTTATTATTACTTTTATAGTTTTGCCGATCAAGGGCAAGGCCGTTACAAATGGACTGTCATTCTCAATCACATGGATTTTGGGATGAATCGTTTGGAGAAGGCTCTGGATATTCTGACTGCCATGGGGCTCCTAGAACTCTATCGTGCAGATGAATTAACAGGTTTGGTGCTACAAGCCCCTCTGACCGTAAAAAGTTTTCTAGCGAAACCCTTGTATAAGAACTTGTTGGCGAGGAAGATTGGGGAGTCGAGCATGGAGAATCTGCTTGTTCACCTACCCAATCAGGAACAGAATATCTCAAAAACATTTTCTCAGGTCTTTACCATGGATGGGCAGGCTCCAGTTGTTTTTGAACCGAAACATGATTTTGACTGGTCTGCCTTCAAGGCCTTGATGGCCAAGGATAAGCTTCTTTTTCAGGATGAAGCTGAGGATATTATTGCGCTTAGTTACATAGCAGAGCAGGCAGGCTGGACCTGGTTGGAAACCTATCGTCAGGCTAAAGCAACAGCTATTGGACAGACGATCTCGACCAAACGCTTGCAGCAGTCACGTCAGTCATTGCCAACAGAAAGCGCCAACCTCACTGCCCAAGAACAAGCCATTGTTCGTGAAGCGAAATCAAAATCCAGCCTAACCTTCTTGTCCTTTATCAAGGAGCAACGGAAGGCAGCAGTGACCGCAACAGAACGAAAATGCTTGACGGATTTGGCAAATTTGGGTCTGCTTGATGAAGTCATCAATGTCTTGGTCCTCTATACCTTTAACAAGGTGGACTCAGCCAATCTGAATGAAAAATACGCTATGAAGCTGGGCAATGATTTTTCCTACAAGGGAATTGGCAGTGCAGAGGCAGCTGTTCTTTACCTAAGAGAGTTGAAGACAGGTCAAGCTGTCACCAAGCCGAGCCAGCCCCAGAAAAGCAATGTGCCTGAGTGGAGTAAGGAAGAGGTTCAACAAGGACAAACGGCGGAAGGTCAAGCTAGATTAGCTGCTCTTTATCGCGAATTAGAAGAAATGGAAAACAAAGGAGGTAGCTGATGAAATCAGTTCAAGACAGGTTGTCGCAAACAACCAATCCAAGTCCAAAATCTTATCAGCAACTCTACCAGGAGATAGTGAGTGATCCTGAAGTCGCTGCTTTTATCAAAAAAGAAGGTTTGACCCAGCAGGAAATCACCCTCTCCATTTCTAAGTTTTTGGAATATATCAGTCAGAGGGACCTCTTTGTCAAACAGGATGAATCCTATATTGCTAAGGGGTATCAACCAGTTTTGGTTATGAATGAGGGCTACGCGGATGTTTCCTATCTTGAGACAGAAGAATTGGTCGAATACCGTCGTTTGGAAGCTATCAAGAACCGTATCCAGCTCATTAATATGCCGGCAAGTTTGAAAAATGTAACCGTGGCGGATATTGATAAGAGCGATGAAAATCGTGTGGAAGTCATGTTAGCCATTGCGGATTTTGTTAAACGCTTTGAAGAAAAACCAAAAGGTCTCTATATCTATGGTAACTTCGGTATTGGAAAAAGTTATTTGATGGCTTATTTAGCCAATTTGTTATCCAAAACTCATCTTCAATCAACCACCATGCTCCACTATCCGACCTTTGTTGTCGATATAAAAAATGCTATCAAAGATGGTTCTGTCAAGGAGAGAATTGATGAAATCAAGATGGCTCAGGTCTTGGTGCTAGATGACATCGGAGCGGAACAACATAGTCCGTGGGTACGCGATGATGTCCTGCAGGTCATTCTTCAATACCGTATGCAGGAAAATCTGCCGACCTTCTTTACGTCCAATTTCTCCTTTGATGATTTGGAACGGCATTTTGCATCTGGCAAGTCTGGTGATGAGACCTGGCAGGCCAAACGGGTTATGGAGCGGATTCGCTATCTGGCTCGCGATTTGCATTTGAAAGGAAATAACCGCCGATGAATGAAACCATTGATTTAATGCTGAACCATACTTCCGTCCGTCGTTTTACGGAAGAGCCCATTGAGGCGGAACATCTGCAAGCTATTATTTCAGCTGGGCGAGCTGCGTCTAGCTGGAAGAATTTCCAGTCTTATTCCATCATTGTGGTACAGTCGGAGGAGAAAAAACAGGCTCTCTATGATTTGGTGCCCCAGCCAGCTGTTTTACAGGCTCAGGCCATTCTGGTTTTTGTGGGCGACCATAATCGTGCCAGCAAGGCGGCTCAACTCCATGGTTCAGACTTTGAGGCCAAAGGAACAGAGAATCTCCTGATTTCTTCTGTTGACGCGAGCCTGGCAGGGCAAAATGCCCTTTTAGCAGCTGAAAGCCTGGGTTATGGTGGTGTCTTCATCGGTATGATTCGCCATAAGGCCTTGGCAATAGCAGAGCTGTTCAACTTGCCAGATTATACCTATCCGATTTTCTGTATTGCCCTGGGGCGACCAGCCCAAAACCACCCTGTCAAACCACGTTTGGCAAGTGAAACCATTGTCTTTCAGGAAGAATATGTGGAGCAAGGCGTGGAAGTCATCCAAGCCTACGACCAAGTCCAGACAGACTATGCAGGTGCCCGTCAGACAGAAACCTGGTCGGAGCGTATGGTTGCCCAGTTTGGTCAGCCAGAGCAGCCTGAAACGAGGGCTGTATTAGAAAAAAATAAATTATTGTAAGTTATAGTCTTTTTGTTTGCTTTTAGTACTAGGCAACGAGCTGCAGACAGTACTGGAGTACGGCAAAGCGAGTTCAAATAATGATGACATTATTTGAAGTTGGAAATAGGGAAACGAAGTTTCCTCATGCGTCGACGTAATAAAAGATAAACGAAAACGACTATATTAGAAGAGGAGGAGCTATGGCTCTACCAACTATCGCCATCGTTGGACGTCCCAATGTTGGTAAATCAACCTTATTTAACCGTATTGCGGGGGAACGCATTTCTATCGTAGAGGACGTTGAAGGTGTGACCCGCGACCGTATTTATGCTACTGGTGAGTGGCTGAATCGTAAGTTTTCCTTGATTGATACAGGCGGTATTGATGATGTGGATGCACCTTTCATGGAGCAAATCAAGCATCAGGCTGAGATTGCCATGGATGAGGCAGATGTCATCGTCTTTGTCGTATCAGGCAAAGAAGGTGTGACCGATGCTGACGAGTATGTATCGCGTATCCTTTATAAGACAAACAAACCAGTTATTTTGGTTGTCAATAAAGTTGATAACCCTGAAATGCGTAATGACATCTACGATTTCTATTCACTCGGTCTTGGCGATCCTTATCCAGTATCTTCTGTACATGGTATCGGAACAGGGGATGTCTTGGATGCCATCATTGAAAACCTACCAGCTCAGGAAGCAGAAGAAAATCCAGATATTATCAAGTTCAGCTTGATTGGTCGTCCCAACGTTGGTAAATCAAGTTTGATTAACGCTATTTTGGGTGAAGAGCGTGTGATTGCGTCGCCTGTTGCTGGAACGACTCGTGATGCCATTGATACGCACTTTACAGACCCAGAAGGTCAAGAATTTACCATGATTGATACCGCAGGGATGCGCAAGTCTGGTAAGGTCTATGAAAATACGGAGAAATATTCCGTTATGCGTGCCATGCGTGCCATTGAACGTTCGGATGTCATATTGATGGTCATCAATGCTGAAGAGGGTATTCGTGAGTATGACAAACGCATCGCTGGTTTTGCCCATGAGGCTGGTAAGGGAATGATTATCGTAGTCAACAAGTGGGACACGCTTGAAAAAGACAACCATACCATGAAGCAGTGGGAAGATGATATTCGCGACCAGTTCCAATACTTGTCATACGCACCGATTATCTTTGTATCGGCCTTGACCAAGCAACGCTTGCATAAGTTGCCTGAGATGATTAAGGCCATTAGTGAGAGCCAGAATACCCGTATTCCGTCGGCTGTGCTTAACGATGTCATCATGGATGCTATTGCCATCAATCCAACACCGACTGATAAAGGTAAACGTCTCAAGATTTTCTACGCGACTCAGGTTGCGACCAAGCCACCGACCTTTGTGGTCTTTGTCAACGAAGAAGAGCTCATGCACTTCTCCTATATGCGTTTCTTGGAAAATCAAATCCGAAAGGCTTTTGTCTTTGAAGGAACACCGATTCATTTGATTGCACGGAAACGGAAGTAAGAAATGAAAAGAGGGCAACCTCTTTTTTCTTTGCATGCCATGTAAAAAATGCTACAATGAAAAAAAGGAGGTGATTCCATGATAGCGGGCAATGTCATTCTAATGTTGTTTGCATTTCTAACAGTTCCTGTTCTTCTACTAGTAGACTATGAAGATAAGCAGTACAAGCCCTTTGGTCTTCGTTACTGGTTTGGAGTCTTTGCGTGTATATTGGTATTTTTAGTGACTCTTTTGGTTTATTTTGTAACCTACGCAGTTGGATCCATCATGGTTTTCAACCATTTTGACAGGTTCTTGGTTGGTATCTTTCTTTTCTTGGTATTTGGAGCAAGTGTGTTGACGATTCTACTGGCTAGGGCTATCAAAACCTTAATTCGACGGACTAAGTATTATCAGCAGATGAAATAGGGGGACCGACCATATGGAAATAATCGGTGAAATCTTGGTTGAGTTTTTGACTGGTCTAGCAGACTTCGATGAAAAGAAACACCCTCCTTTTGGCCTTCGCTATTGGCTAGGTTGGTTGGGAGTTCTGATTCATATCTTACTCCTTGCCTTGCTTACTTGTGTGACCGTCTTCTTTTTCAAGTTTTTCTTGGATGGAAAAGGCTTGATTAACGTAGTAGTGGCAGTTGTTTTCCTGCTATTTGCTCTATTTTGGTTTTGGAAAAGCGGAAAAACAATCTTGAAAATGTGGCAAGCAACGATTTATTATTTAGCTATTCATTAGAGACACCAGTTTACCAGCTGGTGTTTTTTTGATACCTATTTAAACAATTCAAATTGAAAATATGCTATAATGAAAAGATAATATTTTATACTCAATGAAAATCAAAAGTAGCCTAGGAAACGAAGTCGAAGATAGAACTGGAGTTCATCAAGGCAAGTTGACAACGGATAATTTTGATTTTCGAAGAGTATTAGATATATTTTACAGAAGAGCTGATGATTGGTTGAAGGATAAAGGAGTTAGAATGGGTCGCATGATGCCAGGGCGGATTCGCCAAGAAGGAATTGATTTGTACGAGGCTGGAAAACTGACTGTTCTTCATAGTGAGAATGGAAAGATGGTGCTGGATATTGCTGGTGAGCGCTTTACTTATGGCGATGCAGATAGCGATTTACAGTGTAGTTGCCAGTTATTTCAAAGTAAGGGCTACTGTCAACACCTAGCTGCCACGGAGTATTTTTTAAAAAATGATGCCTCAGGCAAGGATATGAAGCAGTCTTTGAAAGAAGATGGTGAACAACATAAGGAAACCGTCCGTCGGACTTATTTTGGTGGTCTCTTTTTAGATGAAATTTTGCGGCCAGAACCAGAACTGGGGCTTAAGTATCAGTTATCAGTTGAAGGGAGCTTATTGCCCTATGATCGTCAGATAGATTGGACCTTGAAAATTACCCGCTTGCCAGATACACGTTCGTACATTGTGCGGGACATCGGAGCTTTTTTGCGCATTGTGAAAGCCAACGGTCACTATCAGATAGGTAAAAATTATTATGAGCAAGTTACTTATGAAAATTTTGATGAACCAAGTCAGGCTCTCCTGGATTTTCTCTGGGCCTTGGTACCAGAGAAAGTTGGTATAGATTCAGACATTCTTACTCATTTTGGACGACATTTTCGTCTGCCACAAGCCTATTTTGAGGAGGGGTTGGAGCTGTTAAATCAGCTAGAACATTTTAACTTTTCCTATCAACAGCAGTCCTATTCCTCCTTGATGGTTCTTCCGTTGACAGGGGAGGAAGGGCTCTATCATTTTGAGGTGACCGTTCACACGCAGATGATTGAAATGGTTATTCACGAAAAACCAGTCCGACCTCTTTTTCATGGGCGCTATCTCTTAGTAAATGGCACGGTTTATAGTGTCAATCGCCATCAAGAACATCTGATTTACCAAATTTCCGAACTTGTTCCAACCGAATCAGGTTTGAGAAAGGTGCAGGTGGATTTCCCTGACCAAAATCGTCTGGCTTTAAGCTTGCTGGATTTGCAGACAATTGGGACTGTTAAGGCACCTAAGCGCTTCATCATTCATGATTTCAAGCCAGAATTTCATATTCAGATGGAGGCAAATGAGAGTTTATCACTCCAATTGGTTTTGGATTTTGATGGACGTAAGGTAAGGAGTGAGGAGGATTTGGCTCTCCTGCCTTCTGCCAGCCATTTCCAACATTTGGAGAGGGTCTATCAGGCTATTCGTCTAGCTGGCTTTAGGGGGACATATCATGCCCAGAGAGCAGCTCTTAGTCAGCAGGAGCTCTATCCATTTTTCCAACAACAATTGCCTATATTACAAAAAATGGGGCAGGTTCATCTAGCAGAAAGGCTCCAGGCTTTATATATTGAAGCCAAACCTCAATTAGAAATTGTACGTAACGGCTCACTTTTGGATATTTCGTTTGACTTATCAGGTATTGAACAATCTGAAATCGATCAGGCGATTACAGCCTTGCTGAATCAAGAGGACCACTATACTAGCCCGAGTGGTAAGGTATTTGTTTTTGATGAGGAAACCAAGAAAATCAGTCAAACCCTAGTCTATCTGCGGGCCCGTCATGGTAAGGAGGGGCAGGTACAAGTCCATGCTCTTGCCGGTTACCAATTGGCTCAATCCTTGTCACAATTCAACCAAGTCAGTTTCTCCAAGGAATTTGAGGAAATGGCAAGCTATCTAGCTCAGCCAGATTTGTTCCCGCTTCCTGATGTGGAAGTAACAACGTCGCTTAGGGATTATCAGCAGACCGGGCTTAAGTGGTTGACTATGCTGGATACGTATGGTTTTGGTGGAATTTTAGCTGACGACATGGGGCTTGGCAAAACCTTGCAAACTATCGCCTTTCTGTCCAGTCGGATGACAAAAGATTCCAAAGTTTTAATATTGGCACCGTCCAGCTTGATTTATAACTGGTTAGATGAGTGCAAGCGGTTTGCTCCAAGTTTAGATGTGGCAGTTGTCCATGGAAACAAGGAACAGCGTGAAGAGGTCATTGCCAATGGTCACCAAGTCTTAGTTACCTCCTATCCATCCTTCAGACAGGATGTCGCGCTCTATAGACAGGAACGCTTTGACTACCTTATTTTAGATGAGGCGCAGGTCATGAAAAATGCCCAATCTAAGATTGCACAACTACTGCGTGAGTTTGAGGTTGGGAATTGCTTTGCCCTCTCAGGTACGCCGATTGAAAACCATTTGACGGAACTCTGGTCCATTTTCCAAATTGTCTTACCAGGTTTATTGCCAGGTAAACAAGACTTCGGTAAATTAGCAGCCAAGGACATTGCGCGGACCATTCAACCCTTCGTTCTCAGACGTCATAAGGAAGACGTTCTTCAGGAATTGCCTGATTTGATAGAAGTCAATGTACTTAATGAACTGACAGATGAACAAAAAGCCATCTACCTAGCCCAGCTTCAACAAATGCGGACTCAAATAGCTGGCGCAGATGATGCTCAAATCAATCGTAGCAAGATAGAAATCCTATCAGGAATTACTCGCTTACGTCAAATCTGCGATACCCCCAGCCTTTTCATGGAAGAGTTTAGTGGTGAAAGTGGCAAACTTAATAGTTTGAAAGAATTACTCTTGCAGCTAAAAGAAGGCGAACACAGGGTCTTGATATTCTCTCAATTCAGAAATATGCTGGAAAAAATAGAAGAACAGCTGATAGAAATTGGGATGACATCCTATACTCTGACTGGTTCAACCCCTGCTAACCAACGCCAAGAAATGACACAGGCCTTCAATGCAGGAAGTCGAGATGCCTTTCTCATTTCCTTGAAAGCAGGTGGTGTTGGCTTGAATTTGACAGGTGCAGACACAGTCATCCTAGTCGATCTTTGGTGGAATCCTGCCGTGGAAGCTCAGGCTATCAGTCGGGCTCATCGCATGGGGCAGACTGAAAAGGTTGAATGTTATCGTCTGATTACTAGAGGGACAATCGAAGAGAAGATTCAAGAATTGCAAGAAAATAAAAAGAACCTTGTCAAAACAGTCCTTGATGGTAATGAAAGCCGAGCGAATTTGACGGTTGAGGATATTCGGGAGATTTTAGGGATTGAGTGATACGGAATCAGTTGACTCAGCGTAGAATTAGGAAATAAGGCCTAAGTATGGTATAATAAGGGTTCGAAAGGATGACTTATGATTAGACATGAAAAAAGATTTCCACTAGTCGCAGATGATGAGGTACTAGTTGGAGAAAATCCAATTATGAGTTTATATGATGAGAGCGACCTGATTAGCAATATCAGGGGACCTTATCAAGAAAAGGAATTTAGCTGGTCTACCGATTCACAGCGAGTTGCGTCGACAAAACCAGTAGCACAAACGGAAGATGAGCTCCTGCCTCCTCTGTTTGAAGCTAAGCCAAGCCATTATTCTCGCAAGGAACGCCTTCAGCAACTGACTAAAACGAAGCCTTCTCCAGTGAAAACACAGGGGCAGTTGGCTCGTGAACAGGCTAGAGAAGACTTGAAGAAAAAACGATCAGCAACCTACTTAAGAGATGAAAAACCAGCACCAGCTAAAGTTGTGGTGAAACCTCCTGTCGTTTCAACAACTGAATCTAAGGCAGGTCGGTTGACACGTTTGGCGGACAACCTACGTCAGACAGACTATATTCTCGCTGATATGCCAGCTGTCTATTCTTTGAAGAAAGAAGATAGAGAACAGGAGCAGGTTATAAAGAAAAATTCGTATGACTTTTTAAGAAAGAGTCAGGTTTACAATTATCCTGAGCGCAGACAACAACGAGATCGCCAAGTGGCACAAGAATTGAATTTGACACATATAGAAGAGGAATAACATGACAAAAACCTATCATTTTATCGGAATTAAGGGATCAGGTATGAGCGCACTTGCTCTTATGTTGCATCAAATGGGGCATAAGGTTCAAGGTAGTGATGTAGAGAAATACTACTTTACACAACGCGGGCTTGAACAAGCTGGGATTCAGATTTTACCATTTGATGAGAAAAATATTACAGCAGATGTTGAATTGATTGCTGGTAATGCTTTTCGTCCAGATAACAATGTGGAAATCGCTTATGCTGATGCCCAAGGCTATACCTACAAACGCTACCATGAATTTCTAGGTGAATTTATGAAAGGTTTTACGAGCCTCGGTGTTGCTGGTGCCCATGGTAAGACCTCTACAACGGGATTATTGGCACATGTTATGCGCAATATCACAGATACTTCCTTCTTGATTGGTGATGGTACTGGTCGCGGTTCGGCAAATGCTCAGTATTTTGTGTTCGAATCCGATGAATACGAACGTCACTTTGCCCCATACCATCCTGAATACAGCATCATTACCAATATTGATTTTGACCATCCAGATTATTTCACTAGTCTAGAGGATGTTTTCAATGCTTTCAATGATTATGCGAAGCAAGTAAAAAAAGCTCTCTTCGTTTTTGGTGAAGATGAGCAACTTCGTCGTATCACGGCAAATGCTCCAATCTACTATTATGGCTTGGAAGACAATAATGATTTTGTTGCCTATGACTTGAAGCCTTCTACAAGTGGCTCACAATTCAAAGTTCGCCATGGTGAAGAAGAGTTGGGAGAATTCCAAATTCCAACCTTTGGTAAGCATAATGTGATGAATGCAACGGCTGTTATTGCCAATCTCTATATTGCTGGCTTTGATTTGCAACTGGTTGCAGAACACTTGAAGACATTTGGAGGTGTCAAACGTCGCTTTACGGAGAAAATTGTCAATGATACTGTTATCATTGATGACTTTGCTCACCATCCAACGGAAATCATTGCAACCATTGATGCGGCACGTCAGAAGTATCCTAGCAAGGAGTTGGTAGCCATCTTCCAACCACATACATTCACTCGTACCATTGCGCTTCTTGATGAGTTCGCAGATGCGTTGAATGGAGCAGATGCAGTTTACCTTGCTCAAATTTATGGCTCAGCGCGTGAAACAGACAACGGTCAGGTTAAGGTAGAAGATTTGGCGGCTAAAATCAACAAAAAAGGTGGACTTGTTACAGTTGAAAATACTTCACCACTTTTAGACCATGACAATGCAGTATATGTATTTATGGGAGCTGGTGATATTCAGTCCTATGAATATTCCTTCGAAAGACTCTTGTCAAATCTTACAAATAACGTCCAATAAAAAGAAAGACGGAGGCCTATGGCCCCTGTTTTTCCTCTATATAAGGGAGAAAATTATGGAAATTCGTTTTGCTACTCCTTCGGATTTAGAACAAGTTGTTTTGATTGAAAATGCCAATTTTTCCAAAGAAGAACAAATAGCTGAGTCTGTTCTTGCCATTTATCTGAATGCTTTGAGTAAAACCTGTTTAATAATGGAACACGATGGGGAAATAGCAGGATATTTATTATCCTGTCCTTCTGTTTCGCAGACTGTTACAGACGATATTTTTTACTTGACAGAGAGTAATATACCGACAGGCAGTCACCTAGCTATTGCCAGTCTATCCGTAGCGGATACCTATAAGGGACAGGGAGTGGGGACACTTTTGTTGGCAGCCATAAAAGAAGTGGCTTTAGCGGGAGGATTTGAAGGAGTTTCCCTGACCTGTAAGGAGTATTTGATTGGCTACTATGAAATGAACCAGTTTGAAGACTTTGGCCCCTCCTTGTCGCAATTTGGAGGACAAATGTGGAGTGATATGTACTGGAAAGCCTTGTAGAAAGGGAAGTTCTTGCAATTCATAAGCCTTTAAGATATAATGTATAGTAACTGTGTGAAAGGAGTAACAGCGTGACAAAGGATACGAATGAAAAAAACACGCAGTCTTCAAGCTTCCGCGATCAAATTTTACGAGATTTGGAAGAATTGAAGGTGAAACGTTTGGCGGAACAATCAGCGGATGTTCTTGTTGATAAGCGTAACGAAATTATCAACGAGCTCCAGCCTAGTCTTGCCGAAGAAAAAGCCCCCCATAGAGAGACTGAAATTGTAAAAGTAGAAGGTATTGCCTTCCCTGATTCATACTTGCCAGAAGAACAGCAAGAATCAGAAGTGATGACGGAAAGTATTGAAGAGTCAACATCAGAAACTTTGGCTACTCCAGAGACTTTTGTGATTGAAAAAGAAGTCATTTCAAGTCCGGTTCCTCAAGATACGGTGGAGCGGAACTTGGAAGAGCTACGAAACCTTGTAGCGGCTAATACTGTAGAATTTGATGAGGCTCCATCAAGCTCGTTGGTTTCCGAACCAGTTGAGCCTGTCCTTTCAGAGAAGTCTTCTTTGGAAGATACATTTTTGGAATTTCCAACGGAAGATGTATCAGCTGTAACGGGTGATACAGAGGTTATCTCACTGGAAGAAACAATTGTTGCAACGAAGGCAGTAGCTCCAGTTGCAGCGACAGAAGAGCAGATGCAACCAACACAGTCTAGACGATCATCGTCGCACAGAGCAAACAAGCAACGTCGTAAAAAACAGGATAAAGCCGCTAAACGCATTGTCTCTGTTATCATGTCGATTATTGTAGTGGCGGTTCTAGTGACAGGTCTTACTGGCTATATGTGGGTAAAATCTAGTCTGGAACCAGTCAATACCAAAGCTACAGAAGCTATTCAGGTAGAGATTCCAGAAGGCTCTTCAACTTTAGAAATTGGTAAAATTTTAGTTGATAACAAGTTGATTAAGAATGCTACTATTTTTAATTACTACTCTAAAATTAAGAGCTATAATAATTTCCAAAGTGGTTTTTATAATTTAAAACAAAATATGTCTGTGGATGATATCGCCAAAGCACTTCAAGAAAGTGGCACTCCGACAGCTCAAAAAGAAGCCGCAGGTAAGATTTTGATTGTTGAAGGGTATACACTGACACAAATTGCTCAGGCTATTACAGATAATACCAAGACAGAAGATAAAAATGATAAAACACCATTTACCACAGAACAATTTATGGCTACTGTGACCAACCAAGATTTTATTAATCGAATGGTTGCTACTTATCCAAAATTGTTTGCCAGCTTACCAGCTGCTGATAGTGGAGTTATTTATCAGTTGGAAGGTTACCTCTTCCCAGCGGTTTATGAATACAGCGATGAAACAACTATCGAAGAGCTCGTTGAGCAAATGATTGCCGCGATGGATAATCGTTTACAACCATATTATGAAACGATTGCTGCTAAGAATTTGACTGTAAATGAAGTTCTTACCTTGGCATCTTTGGTTGAAAAAGAAGGTTCTACTGATGAAGATCGTCGAAACATTGCAAGTGTCTTCTTTAACCGCTTGAATGCAGCAATGCCTCTACAATCCAATATTGCCATCTTGTATGCTCAGGGTAAACTTGGTCAAGAAACAACTCTGGCAGAAGATGCAGCGATTGATACATCAATTGAGTCACCATACAACATTTATTGGACACCAGGATTGATGCCTGGACCAGTGGATAGTCCAAGCCTTTCGGCTATCGAGGCAGTGATTAATGCCAACACGACAGACTATCTTTACTTTGTAGCAGATGTTACAACTGGAAATGTTTACTTTACAAATAATATTGATGAACATAACCAAAACGTTGCTAAGTATGTAAATGCACATCTTAATAATGAGTAAATTTTTACAACAAAATTATGTGGTTTTCCACATAATTTTGTTTTCATGAAAAATAAAAGAAAAGGAAAGACAAATGGCAGAAAAAACATATCCAATGACCTTGGAAGAAAAGGAAAAATTAGAAAAAGAACTAGAGGAACTAAAGCTAGTTCGTCGACCAGAAATTGTTGAACGTATTAAAATTGCTCGTTCTTACGGAGACCTTTCAGAGAACTCTGAGTACGAAGCTGCTAAAGATGAACAGGCATTTGTTGAAGGTCAAATCTCAACAATCGAAACAAAAATTCGCTATGCTGAAATCGTAAACAGTGATGCAGTTGCTGCAGATGAAGTGGCAATTGGTAAGACTGTGACTGTTCAAGAAGTTGGTGAGACCGAGGAAGAAGTCTATCATATCGTTGGTGCTGCAGGTGCAGATGCCTTTGCAAACAAGATTTCAAATGAAAGCCCAATTGGCCATGCTTTGATTGGTAAAAAAACAGGAGATGTTGCAACAATTGAAACACCTGCTGGTAGCTATGATGTAAAAATCTTGAAGGTTGAAAAAACGAAATAAGGTGTGGAGAGAGTCGTAAGATTCTCTCTTTTTGTATAGTCGTTTAGTAGGCTCTTTGATTCCTTCGACGAGCACTGAGGCGAACTCTGTTCGTATCAGTCGTAGAGGTCATATTTGGAGTGTGAAACACGAATTGCTGAGATTGGCTTCGCAAATCTTATCTCCAACCTCCAACTATTTCCCAGATAGTTGGAGCAAGTAAACTAAACATACTATATAAGAAAACAACCATCTGAAACAGATGGTTGCGATTGTTTATCTAGAACGTTGTTTACCGGCGTTACGGTTTGATTTCTTAGACGTTTTTTCTTCGATGATAGCGGATGCTTTAGGAGTTACATCCTTGATAGTTGATTTATATGGTTTTGGAGGATTATTTTTAAATTCTTCTTCAACCTTAGCACGGATACGTGGTTTCAAGATGAAGTTTGTAAGAGCTTGTTGAACAAGACCGATAAATCCACCGACTACCCAGTAGAGGGTAACGCCAGCAGGTGAAGACCAAGAGAACATAACAATCATCAATGGGTTCATGATTGCCACAGCTCTCATTTGTTTCTTCTGTTCTTCGTCCATACCGACTTGCATCAGAAGTGATTGAGCGTAGTAGAGGATACCAGCAATAGCTGTTAGAATGAGACTTGCAGAACCGAGATCAATGCCAAGGAAGGTTGCTTCTGAGATTCCTTCCGTGTAACGAGCTGCATAGAAGAGTGCCGTAAAGAATGGCATTTGAATCAAGACAGGAAGGCAACCCATTCCACCAAATACGCTGACACCATATTGTTTTTGAGCAGCAAAGTATTCCTGTTGGGCAGCCAATTGCTCTTCTTGGGAACTTGCATTTTTCATGCGTTCTTGGATTGGACCTAAAATTGGTTTGAGGTAATTCATTTTCTCAGACTGATAGGTTGATTTCCAAGATTGGTAAATACCTAGTGGCATGATGAAGAGACGAACAATCAATGTCACGATAATGATAGCAACACCGAAACCGAGTCCTTGGTTTTCCGCGAAGAATTTAATCAGGTTTCCCATTGGTGCAACAAGGAAGTTGTAGACCCAACCTTCACCAGTAGGAACACCGTTCTTTGTCTGCACACATCCTGATAGAAATACTAGCGTAGACAGGGCTAGACCTGTTAATAAAATTCGTTTATTCTTTTTCAAAATGATACATTCCTTTTTTTACAAGATACATTCTATTTTACTTTTTTTGTTCAAAATATACAAGTTTTATCTATAAGCCACCTGAAAATCCTTATAGTCTTCGAAGTTGGCTAGGGTGACATCGAGATAGGTGACTTTGGCCATACGAGAAGGCCCTTTCCGAATTTCATGGATAAAATGGCTGAGCTTCTCAGCATTATCTGACTGAGCTAAAATGGTGACAGTTCCATCATCATTATTCCAAACTCTGCCGTAGATGTCGCCTATTTCCACAGCTAAAAATTGAACAGACCAACGAAAGCCGACTCCTTGCACACGACCAGATGCAATCATTTTTACCTTTCGCATAAGTTTCTCCTTTTGACAAGACATTTACTTTATTATATCATGGTTGGGTAAGACTGTTCAAAAATCAAGATAATTGATTTAGCCGTTGGAAAATTGAAATTGCTGAGCAGTAAAAGAAAAAGGGGCATTCATGGAGATCATTCGCTCAAAGGCCAATCATTTGGTCAAGCAGGTTAAGAAATTACAACAGAAAAAATACCGTACTTCTTCTTATTTGATTGAAGGTTGGCATTTGTTGGAGGAGGCTTTGGCAGCCAAAGTACCTATTGAACATATCTTGGTATCAGAAGAACATGTTCATCGGGTTGCTGGCTTATCCAATGTAACAGTTGTCAGTTCAGATATTATGCAGGATTTGGCAGACTCACGG
This sequence comes from Streptococcus sp. 2020WUSS089, assembly GCF_044427405.1. Classification (NCBI taxonomy): domain Bacteria; kingdom Bacillati; phylum Bacillota; class Bacilli; order Lactobacillales; family Streptococcaceae; genus Streptococcus; species Streptococcus sp. 2020WUSS089. The sequence continues at coordinate 56,727 of NZ_JAOTGD010000009.1, forward strand.
ACACCGCAAGGGGTAGTAGCTCAACTGTCCTTACCAAATCAGACCTTACCCGATGTCTTAACAGGAAAATTTTTGGTTCTGGAGGATGTGCAGGACCCTGGAAATGTTGGTACCATGATTCGTACAGCTGATGCAGCTGGTTTTGATGGAGTATTTCTATCGGATAAGTCGGCAGATATTTACAATATGAAAGTTCTGCGTTCCATGCAAGGGAGTCATTTCCACTTGCCAGTTTATCGGGTGCCGATGACCGCTATTTTTTCTGCTTTAAAAAGCAATCAGATAGAAATCTTGGCAACAACCCTCTCTAGTCAGTCGGTTGACTATAAGGAAGTTACGCCAAATCCGAGTTTTGCCTTGGTTATGGGAAATGAAGGTCAAGGAATTTCAACTTTTGTAGCCGATGAGGCGGATCAACTTGTCCATATTACCATGCCAGGGCAGGCGGAAAGCCTCAATGTAGCCATTGCGGCGGGCATTCTATTGTTTAGCTTTATTTAAGTCAAGTGTACTATAGTGTGGTATAATATTCCAACGAGGTTAACGAATGGTTGCATATAAACAAGATAAAGAATACATGCATTACGTGGGGCACTTGATTGCCACACCCAAGGTGCAAAAATTGGGGAAAATCCCTCATCATTATTACTCCACGCGCTTGGAACATTCCATCAATGTCTCTTATACAAGCTATAAGATTGCGAAAAAATTTGGTTGGGATGCCAAGTCAACAGCTCGTGGTGGTCTATTGCATGATTTATTCTTCTATGATTGGAGAGATACCAAATTCAACAAGAGCCATGCTTGGGTTCATCCACGAATTGCTAAACGCAATGCTCAGAAACTCATTCAACTCAATAAACTAGAAGAAGACATCATTGTGAAGCATATGTTTGGTGCGACAATCGCTCCTCCTCGCTACAAGGAATCTTGGATTGTGACATGTGTGGATAAGTATTGGGCTGTGAGAGAGTGGAGTCTGCCCTTACAACACAAGTGGAAAAATCGTAAGGTCTTTCGGTTTCAATAAAATGATTTAAAGGAGAATAGTATGAATAACGATTCATTTATTATTAATCAGGTGGACAATACCGCCCTCAACCGTTTCTTCGGTAAAATTTATGGTGTGGTTGCCATGGGAATTGGTTTGTCAGCTCTAGTTTCTTTCTTGGCTGTGACCGTCTTTCAATCTTTATTGCTTAGTCTGCTGAGTGCAGGTTCCATCATCATGATGCTGATTATGATTGGTCAGATTGCCTTGGTTGTTTCTGCTTCAGCAATGGCAGCTAAAAATAGCCCAATGGCTCTACCAATGTTTCTTGCCTACTCAGTAACAAACGGGATTACCATCAGCATGATTTTGATGTTCTATACTAGCGAAACAGTTGTACTCGCCTTCGTGTCAGCGGCTCTCATGTTTGCTATCATGGCTGTAATTGGGATGACAACGAAGAAGGATCTTTCTGGTATGGCTCAGGCATTGCGTGCAGCTCTATGGGGAATTATTATTGCAAGTGTTATTAATATCTTCCTTCGTAGCTCAGGTCTAAGCTTTATGATGTCTATCATTTCTGTTTTGGTATTCTCAGGTTTGATTGCTTATGATAACCAACGTATCCGCAATGTTTTCGAACAAACTGGTGGTAATGTTGGCCAAGGTTGGGTCGTATCCATGGCGCTTCAGCTCTATCTTGACTTCATCAACCTCTTCCTCAACTTACTCCGTATCTTTGGTGGTTTGAGTAGAGACTAATTATGACATATAAAAAAGAGGGGTGCCCTCTTTTTTTATATGTCGTCTGTTATGCTAGAGCTCCCATTGGATCCCATGGGGCAAGGACTTGTGGTTGAGCTTGATAAGCTGCTAGTTCTTCTGGTGTGAGGAATTCTTTTCGGACAACAATCTGATAAGTATACTCGTCCATCCAGCTATCTGATGCGACGAAGTATCCCTTGTCACCAACCTTGTCACCCCAAGAGTTTTCTACTTTCCATTTGAGAGGTTGCTCATTATCGTCTAAATCAACACCAGTTAAGACCATAGCGTGGGTCATCAAACTTTCGGAGTAGTCTAATCTTCCGGCCTTGTCTTGATGGAAATGGATACCCAGACCTGAAGAGAAGTCGTAGGTGTTGGTTGCCATAATACCAGTTTGACGATTGCTACTTTGACCGACATCGGAACCAAACCAAACGGATTCACCAGCTTTGAGTTGGGCAATAGCCAGTTCTTTAAAACGGTTCATTTCTACATTGAGGTAGCGGACAGCAGGGGCGCCAACAACGTTCCCCAACAATTCGACTGTATAAGATTTATTGTAGGGTTTGTCAGTTGTAGGAGCGTTGATAATAGAGACATAGTCAGATAGTTTCAAACCAACGTATTTCTCGTAGAATGCCTGAGGTGTTACATTTGTATCACGGTGATAGACATTGTCTTTATCTCTATATGCAAAATCAAAGCTGCGTGGAGGGAGCCCAAGGTTGACGGCTAGGAAGTTAAAGATTTCTTGAAGTAAGTTTTCTTTTTGTATTTGAACTTCTTCCGAGGAAGCTCCTTTGGCAAGGAGGTCTCGTAAGATTTGTGCATCTTGACGGAGCAATTTGTTAAGGTACTGATTGAGCTCACGGCTGGCACTGGATGAGATAGATTCTGGATAGACGGATTTCGGTACTACACCATATTTTTCAAATAAGGCAACAACCATATCCCATTGACCGCCATCTTGTTGCGGGGTATCCAATAAGAATTTTACCTTACGGCTACCAATTTCTTGGTCAGCTGTAGCAATGATTTGTTCGAGGAACCAGTTGGACTTTTCATATTTATCCCAAAAGAAGGTATGGGCCTGTGATAGCTCAAAATTTTCCAGTTTGAAGTCAGAGATGAGCTTGTGGCGGAAGGTATTCAATGCAGCAAACATCCAGCAACGTCCAGAAGCCTTTTGGTTTGAAACAGCGTCCTTGGTCAAATCGATTGAAAAGACATAGTCATTGTCGATGGCGCTTTGGCGTGTTTCTAAGGATTTCAAAAGTCCGTTGTGGCTAACTGCATTTTCGGTTGCCTGTAGGCTTGGGTTAGCTAGATAATTGGCATACAAGCGTTCTGTAAAATCAAAATCTAATGTTGACATATATTACTCCTTTTTTTAATGATATTCACATTATAGCGCTCATAATTTATTTTGCAAGTATTTGGTGGAGTTGAAAGCTACAGTTCCTCACATATTTGTGATATAATATGAAAAATATTTAATGAGGTAGCGACATGACCAAGACACCATTTGTTAGTAAAGAAGTTTTAGAGACCATTACGGAGCAATTTCCGACTCCTTTCCATTTGTATGATGAAAAAGGCATTCGTGAGAAGGCGCGTGCCCTCAATGCAGCTTTTTCATGGAACAAAGGCTTTAAGGAATATTTTGCGGTCAAGGCGACTCCAACTCCAGCTATTTTAAAAATTCTTCAAGAAGAAGGCTGTGGAGTGGACTGTGCAACGGATGTAGAAGTGCTGATGAGTGAAAAATTGGGCTTTAAGGACATCATGTTTACATCCAATGATACCCAAGCGCAAGAATTTGTCTATGCCAGAAAAGTTGGGGCGACTATCAACCTAGACGCTTACGAACATATTGAATTTTTGAAAAATGTTGCTGGTATCCCAGAAACAGTCTGCCTCCGTTATAATCCAGGTGGGGTCTTCTCGCTGGGAACGGACATTATGGACCATCCAGAAGAGTCTAAATTTGGGATGACCAAAGACCAGCTCATGAAAGGCTATAAGGAGCTAAAAGAACTGGGTGTAAAGCAGTTTGGGATCCATGCTTTTCTGGCTTCAAATACTGTTACCAATGACTACTATCCTGTCTTAGCTCGTCAACTCTTTGAATTGGCCTTGGAAATTCGTGAGGAAACAGGTGTGACCTTGGACTTCATCAATCTATCAGGTGGGATTGGGGTCAACTATCGTCCTGAGCAAGAACCAAACGACATTGCTGTCATTGGTGAGGGTGTTCGAAAGGTTTACGAGGAAATTCTCACGCCAGCTGGTATGGGACATGTCAAAATCTTTACGGAATTGGGTCGCTTTATGTTGGCGCCACACGGTCACTTGATTACAAAGGTGCTTCATCGTAAGGAAACCTATCGGACCTATATCGGTGTCGATGCATCGGCAGCCAACCTCATGCGTCCTGCTTTCTATGGTGCCTACCACCATATCACCAACATCACGCGCCCAGATGCCCCAATCGAAGTGGTGGATGTGGCAGGTTCCCTCTGTGAAAACAACGACAAGTTTGCGGTCAACCGTGAATTACCACGGGCAGAAGTAGGTGACACCTTGGTCATTCATGACAGTGGTGCCCACGGCTTCTCCATGGGCTACAACTACAACGGTCGTCTGCGTTCCTCTGAAATTCTTTTACAGGAGGATGGCACAGCACGTATGATTCGTCGTGCTGAAACACCAGAGGACTATTTCGCGACCATTTACGGTTTTGAATTTGACAGGTAAGTCTTGGAAAAGCCTGCTGAATTTGGTATAATAGATTCATTAAGAGATTGTCGCAGGGCAATTCCGAATGAATTATTTTTAGAAGAGTCAGGAGATTGACAAATGAACTTAGGTTTAGCTATTTTATTGATTGTATTGGCATTTGCAGGTGGTGTAGCCTTGGGTATTTACTTGTCACGTAGACAGGTGGAAAACTACATTGCTGACAAGCCAATTTTGGATGAAAATGCTTTGCGTTTGATGATGAGCCAAATGGGGCAAAAACCAAGCGAGGCAAAAGTACAACAAGTACTTCGCCAAATCAAGAGCCAACAAAAAGTGGCAAGCAAGAAAAAATAATCAAACTGGGACTGGGATATTCATTCCCAGATCCCATTTTTTGAGTAGAAAAGAAAGGCTAGTCAGATTTTCTGGCTATTCTCAGTATTATGGATAATCGACCAATAGGTTTTTTAGATTCAGGTGTGGGGGGATTAACGGTTGCGCGTGAGTTAATGCGCCAACTTCCCCATGAAGAAATCGTTTATATCGGGGACTCGGCACGGGCACCTTATGGACCCCGTCCAGCAGAACAAATCAGAGAATATACTTGGCAGTTGGTCAATTTCCTTTTGACAAAAAATGTAAAAATGATTGTTTTTGCCTGCAATACGGCAACAGCGGTAGCCTGGGAAGAAGTCAAGGAAAAGTTGGATATTCCTGTTTTGGGGGTTATCTTGCCTGGAGCATCGGCAGCAATTAAGGCAACGCAAACTGGTAAGGTTGGTGTCTTAGGAACGGCTATGACTATTCAATCCGATATCTATCGTGAAAAAATTCAGGCCCTTTCTCCGGAAACGCAGGTAGCCAGCCTAGCCTGTCCCAAGTTTGCCCCTCTGGTTGAGTCCAATAGCCACCAATCCAGTCTTGCCAAAAAGGTTGTTTATGAGACACTTCGCCCACTCGTTGGGAAAGTGGACACCTTGGTTTTGGGCTGCACTCATTATCCTCTGCTTCGCCCCATCATCCAGAATGCCATGGGCAGGGAGGTCAAGTTGATTGACAGTGGTGCAGAGTGTGCGCGGGATATTTCTGTTTTATTAAATTATTTTCAAATCAACCGCAGCCGAACCGAAAAGGATATTCAGCACAGATTTTACACAACAGCTAGTCCGGCAGCTTTTAAAGAAATAGCTGAAAGCTGGATGGGCATTGATATTCATGTGGAGCATGTAGAACTATGACAGACAAGATATACGAATACAGAGATGAGCACAATTGGTTTATCGGAAAGGCTAGTTTTGCCAACCTATTTGGTTCCTTTGGAGAAAATGGAAGAGAGCAGGAAATTTACCAGATTGGTCAGTTGTTTGACAAACTGATTGCTGGTAATTATGAAGATGACAACTTCAACCAGTGTGTTAACATTGAAGTGATCAAACTTCAGTCTGAATTTGCCCTCTTTCAATTTGCCTGTGATATTTTGAATGAGTTAAACAATCGCCAGTTCAAAGTTCTTCAACACCAAGGAGCTATTCTGGTAACAGAAGCTGACAAATTGCTCTTGGTTCATCTGCCCCAAGCAGGGGTTAGCACGGCAGATTTCTTCGGTCAAGACAAGGGATTGGCAAGCGTGGGAGATACCATCTTGATTGCTACAAAAAATGAAGGTAAGACTCAGGAATTCCGTAAGTTTTTTGAGCGCTTTGGTTACCAGGTCGAGAACCTCAACAACTATCCTGACCTGCCAGATGTAGCAGAGACAGGTATGACCTTTGAGGAAAATGCACGGCTCAAGGCTGAAACCATAGCAGAGCTGACAGGTAAGATGGTCTTGGCAGATGATTCGGGTTTGAAGGTTGATGCTTTAGGTGGTTTACCAGGAGTTTGGTCTGCACGTTTTTCAGGTCCAGATGCCACTGATGAGCTCAATAATGCCAAGCTCTTGCACGAGTTGGCCATGGTCTTCGATTTGAAAAATCGCTCTGCTCAATTCCATTGTACTCTGGTCATGGCTGCTCCAAATCGTGAGAGTTTGGTGGTCGAAGCGGACTGGGAAGGCTTTATCGGTATGGACCTTCGTGGGGAAAATGGCTTTGGATATGATCCACTTTTCCTCGTAGGCGAAACAGGTAAGACCTCGGCAGAATTGACCTTAGAAGAAAAAAATAAGATTTCCCACCGTGCACAAGCACTAGAAAAATTAGTGGAGGCATTTCCAGTATGGCAGGAGCAAGCAAAACAATCCTAGTCATGAGCGACTCTCATGGGGATAGACAGATTGTAGAGGATATTAAACATCATTATCTTAGGAAGGTCGATGCCATCTTTCACAATGGTGATTCGGAGCTGGATAGTCAAGATAGTCTCTGGGAGGGAATATATGTTGTCAATGGTAACTGCGACTACTTTGGTGGTTACCCTGACCAGCTCATTACTCAATTGGATGGTGTGACTATCGCTCAGACTCATGGTCATCTTTATGGCATTAATTACGGCTGGCAACGGTTGGATTATTGGGCCCAGGAAGTGGATGCGGACATTTGTTTATATGGGCATTTACATGTGCCAGATGCCGAAGTGCGTGGCAAGACCCTCTTCCTCAATCCTGGCTCCGTTAGTCAACCTCGTGGTTTGGTCAGAGAATGTCTCTATGCTCTTGTGACCATCTATGACGATCACTTCCATGTGGATTACTACAATCGACAGCACCAACTTTACCCAGCATTGACAAAGGATATTTCAAGATGATTGCAAGAGAATTTGAAGCCTTTTTATTGGACCAGGAAGAAACTTTCTTGACACCAGCGGATAAATTGGCAGTGATTATTGATACGCATAATATTGACCATGCAAAACTGTTACTCAGTCACATGACCTATTCACGCGTACCTGTGGTAACAGAAGACGGTCGTTTCTTCGGAACCATCGGCTTGACGGAAATCATTAAATATCAAGCTGAAAATGAACTATCGGATGATGAGTTAAACAGAGATATTTCTGTGATTGTAAAGACAGATGAAGAGACTGTTGGTCTGGATTATGATTTGACAGAAGTGATGCGCAAGCTAGTAGATCAATCTTTCTTACCCGTTCTTGGGGAAAATAGAGAATTTATGGGAATCATTACACGAAAATCCATCTTAAAGGCAATCAATGCTCTCTTGCATAATTTCCCCCTAGCATCAAAAGAAGGCAAGAAATGAAGCAGGCGATCGAATCTTTTATCCAGAGCAAAAAGGTCAGTGTCAACAGCCAAAAGTCCTATACCTACGACCTGCAGCAATTTGTGACAGTGACAAAGGGGGAGATTAGCCAACAGTCTCTTTTGGTCTATCAGCAGTCTCTTCTAGACTTGAAACCTGCTGCCCAGAAAAGGAAAATGTCAGCGGTCAATCAATTTCTCTACTTTCTTTATGAAAATAATCTCCTGGATCGTTTTTATAAATTGCAAACGATGTCAGGTCCAGCCAGCGTCAAAAAGAAACTGGAGCGTGAGGATTTAACTCTCCTCTTTCAAGAAAGTCCTTGGCTTGATGGGCAACTGATTGCTCTTTTGATTGCCTTACTGGGGCTGACTCCTAGTGAAATAGCAGAGCTGACTAGTCAGCAGGTCAATCTGGATTTTCAAGTCCTGACAGTTGAGAAAGGAGCAACCAAGCGGGTGCTCACTCTACCCAAGGAATTGATCCCCTATATGGAGCCTCATCTGTCTGGAAGCTATGTCTTCGATAAGAAGGGACAGACCTATTCTCGTCAATGGTTCTTTAATCGTCTGACAGAATTTGTCCAGTCCATTGGCAAGCCTGATTGGACAGCCCAAAAATTACGAGAACAGTATATTCTAAAACAGATAGACGAAGGAAAATCCTTGGACCAAATCGCCAAGCAGTTGGGACTGAAAACAAGCATGAGTTTGGAAAAATTTAGATAATGGATATAAAATTAAAAGATTTTGAAGGGCCACTTGATCTCCTGCTACACCTGGTGTCCAAGTATCAAGTAGATATTTACGAGGTTCCGATTACAGAGGTTATCGAGCAATATTTAGCCTACATTGCTACCTTGCAAGCCATGCGTTTAGAGGTAGCGGGCGAATATATGCTCATGGCTAGTCAGCTGATGGTCATCAAAAGTCGTCGGTTATTACCGAAGGTTGTTGAGCAAATTGATCCCGAAGATGATCCTGAAATGGACCTTTTGGATCAGTTGGAAGAATACCGCAAGTTCAAACTTCTCAGTGAGAAATTAGGGGAGCAACATGATGAACGGGCGAACTATTTTTCAAAACCCAAGCTGGACTTGATTTATGAAGATGTTCAGCTAGCCAAGGATAAGACCGTCATTGATATTTTCCTGGCTTTTTCTAAGGTCATGGCTGAAAAACAGGCCAGTCTCCGTCAGTCCCATGCGACCATTGCCCGTGATGAATATAAAATCGAAGACATGATGGACTTTGTTCGCAGTCGTTTCGAGACTGGTCCACGTCTTGAACTCCGTCAGCTTTTTCAAGAAAGTCAAGATGTCAATGAAATGATTACGATCTTCCTTGCGACTTTGGAATTGGTCAAGGTTCATGAAATCGTCTTGGAACAGACAGAGACTTTTGGAGATATTTATCTAGTAAGGAGTGAAGATGAATCGCTTAGCTGAAATCGAAGTCCTGCTCTTTGTGGCAGGTGAGGATGGCTTGACGTTACGAAATTTGGCAGAGATGTTGGAAATGCAGCCGACAGCTGTCAGCCAGCAGTTAGAGAAACTTAGTGAGAAATATATGGCAGACAAAGCCTCAGGCATAGCCATCTTAGAATCCTCCAACCGCTATAAGTTGGTTACTAAAAAAGAATATGCAAATCTTTTGCGAATCTATGCCAAAACACCAATCAATCAGACTATGTCACGGGCTCTTTTGGAAACCTTATCAATCGTAGCCTATAAGCAACCCATTACTCGGATTGAAATTGATGATATTCGTGGGGTCAATTCCAGCGGTGCCATCAGTAAGTTGCAGGCCTTTGACCTCATTCGTGAGAACGGTAAGAAAGAGGTTCTTGGTAGACCAAATCTCTATGTGACAACGGATTATTTCCTGGATTACATGGGAATTAATAGTCTAGAAGAATTGCCTGATGTGTCTGAAATAGATTTGATTCAAGAAGAAACAGAGCTATTCGTAGAAAGAAATGAGTTAGAAAATGAGAATTAATAAATACATTGCCCATGCTGGAGTTGCCAGTCGTCGTAAGGCAGAAGAACTAATCAAACAAGGACTAGTTACTGTAAATGGTCAGGTTGTTCGTGAGCTAGGGACAGTTATCAAATCGGGTGATAAGGTAGAGGTTGAGGGACAACCAATTTATAACGAAGAGAAGGTCTACTATCTCCTCAATAAACCACGAGGTGTTATTTCTAGTGTGTCAGACGACAAGGGAAGAAAGACGGTTGTGGACTTGTTGCCAACAGTTAAGGAGCGGATTTATCCTGTTGGTCGTTTGGACTGGGATACATCTGGAGTCTTGATTTTGACCAATGACGGTGATTTTACAGATGAGATGATTCACCCACGTAACGAGATTGATAAGGTTTACTTGGCGCGTGTCAAAGGGGTTGCCAACAAGGAAGTCTTGCGTCCCTTGACCCGTGGTGTTGTCATTGATGGCAAAAAGACCAAGCCTGCGGTGTATGAGATTATCAAGGTGGACCCTGTTAAGAACCGCTCAGTTGTAGAATTAACAATCCATGAAGGTCGAAACCACCAGGTTAAGAAGATGTTTGAGGCTGTCGGTTTGCAGGTAGATAAGCTGTCTCGTACTCGCTTTGGTAATCTTGACTTGACCGGCCTACGTCCAGGAGAATACCGTAAGCTCAACAAGAAAGACATCAGTAAGTTACATACCCTGGCTGTTACTAAGCCAGTTAAAAAATAATGACTAGACTCTTGATCGGCTTGGTCCGATTTTATCAGAAATTTATTTCTCCCCTTTTTCCGCCCTCTTGTCGCTACCGTCCGACTTGTTCGGCTTATATGATCGAGGCCTTACAAAAACATGGACTCAAGGGCTTTTTGATGGGGTTGGCTCGAATTGGTCGCTGTCATCCCTTTGTGGAAGGTGGGGAAGATCCTGTGCCGGACAGGTTTAGTCTGAAAAGAAATAGGCAGAAGTAGGGCAACCTACTTTTTGTTCTGTATAAATATAGGTTTTTAGGTTGCCTTTAGTACTCTCTCAAAAGGTTTGGGAGCCTCTGAAGGCTGAACATTGTACTTACGATACTAGGTAGCAATCGTGAAGTACAGTCTGCCATTTAACAAAGTAATCAAAGATAAACCAAATGACTCTCCTTTTTGTTACAAACAAGACTATACTATACTTATCCGAGTTCATTGAGTCTTGGGCTTAGTGGATTATCATTAAAAACTAAGAAGCAGTAGGGATGAGGGGAGTTTGCCTTGACCTGCATACTTTATCATTTTTAGTTAGAATGGAAGAAAGTGAGAGTACTCAAAGGCGAATATTCTTGGTCAGATAGTTGCATATTTATGCTAAATCGTGCTATACTATTCAAAATAAATAAATGGGGTAGAGATATGAAAAGAATGAAAAACATCGCTTTAACTGGTATCGGTCTGCTTTCTATTGCAACGTTAACAGCTTGTCAAACTAAAGAAAAGACGAGCGATGTTGCTCTGACATTTAACTCAGAAGTGACAAACGAAGGACAAACTATCGAAGGTGGGAGTCTCAAATATGCCTTAGTAGCTTCGGCACCTTCGACCGGTATCTTAATTGATGAATTATCGCAAACGGCGGTAGACTCAACCTTTGCAGACATGGTTGATATTTCTATGTTTGGATATGATGCAGCTCGTAAGTTAGACGATTCAGGCCTTGCTAAGGCAGAGTTTGATGTAGATGCAAAGACAGTTACCGTTAGTTTGACAGGCAAGGACTATAAGTGGTCCGATGGGCAAGCCTTCACCATCGATGATTATATTTTCACAATCGAACAACTAGCTAGTCCAGACTATACAGGGGTTCGTGCAGACACTACCTATACAAATATAGTTGGCTTTGAAGAATTTCAGGCTGGAACAGCAAGTGAAATTTCAGGCGTTAAGAAGGTTGATGACTATACAGTAGTTTTCTCAGTGAAAGACATGTCTCCATCCATGATGTATGCTGGTGGGGGAGTACCTTATTTAGTCATGCCGAAACACATTTTTAAAGATATTGCAGTCAAAGACTGGGAATCAAGTGAGTATTCTCGTACGGCAAAAGTTGTCGGTATGGGCCCTTATAAGGTCAAGGAAATTGTCAATGGCGAGTCGGTGACCTATGTACCAAATGAGTACTACTTTAAAGGGAAAGTTAAGCTAGATAGTTACAGGATTGATATTGTTTCACCAGATACGATTGTTGCAGAAATGAGAGCAGGCAATTATGATATTGCTGATATGCCAACAGACCAGTACGAATCTTACAAGGACTTATCAAATATTACTTTGCTAGGTAGTCTGGATGGTATTTACAATTATATTGGCTTCAATCTTGGTAAGTACGATGAGACCAGCGGTAAAAATGTGACCAATCCTAATGCTAAGATGAATAATGTTAAATTGCGTCAAGCAATGGGATATGCGTTGGACAATGCGGTGATTGGAGAGAAATTATATAACGGCTTGTATCACCCGACAAACTCATTAATTATCTCTTTCTTTGGAGATGTTCACGATTCAGAACTAGCTGGTTATAGTTATGATCCTGAAAAGGCTAAAAAAATTCTCGATGAGGCAGGATATAAAGACGTTGATGGAGACGGTATGCGTGAAGATGCTGATGGAAAACAACTTACCATCAGTGTTGCAGCACAGAAATCAACCGAAACGCAAGAAACCATGGTACAGCAATACCTTACATGGTGGAAAGAAATTGGTTTGAATGTGGAACTCTATACAGGAAGAACCATTGAGTACAATACTTTCTATGAATCAATTGCTGCCAATGATGAGGGGATTGACGTCTATCTTGCTGCTTGGATTGCCGGCCTAGATCCAGACCCAACATCATTGTGGGGACCTGAAGCTATGTACAACTATACTCGCTTCGTTTCAGATGAAAACACAGCACTTTTAAATAAAATTACCTCTGCTGAGTCATTTGACGAACAGAAAAATATTGAAAATTACAAAGCTTGGCAAGAATATGCATTCGAACAAGCCTTTGCAATTCCAACCTTTGAACGTGAAAGTATTACTGCCGTTAACAAACGTGTTAAATATTACGACGTTTATATTGGTTCGGACAGCAAATCAGGCCATGAAAATCTTGAGTTGACTGCGGAAAAAGGGATTGCAGCAGAATAAATGTAAGAAAGGAGAGTTTATTTGCTCTCCTTTTTCATTTTGGTAAATTCTCAAAGTAAGTTCTAGTTCCCGTCCTTCCAGAAGTTACTTTGAGAAAACTGCATAACACTAACAGAATTTAGTCTCAGACTAAGTTCTGTTTTTGCCTAAAGCTGCAGATTCAAGGAATTTTTAGGGTTGAAAATGTTGAAAAAAAGAGTACACTAAAGTTACTGGCTCTGAGACGTCTCAAAGTAA
>NZ_JAOTGD010000010.1:0-68355 GCF_044427405.1 Streptococcus sp. 2020WUSS089
GGTTCTGTTGCAAAGTTTTAAATCTACTATCAAATAAGGTAGAATAATAGAAAAAGATAGCAGGAGGAATGACGATGAATCATTTTAAAGGAAAGCAATTTCAGCAGGATGTGATTATTGTAGCCGTGGGCTACTATCTTCGTTATAACCTTAGCTATCGTGAAGTTCAAGAAATCTTATATGATCGTGGCATTAACGTTTCTCATACGACGATTTATCGTTGGGTGCAAGAATATGGCAAACTACTCTATCAAATTTGGAAAAAGAAAAATAAAAAATCCTTTTATTCATGGAAAATGGATGAAACGTACATCAAAATTAAAGTAAAATGGCATTATTTGTATCGAGCCATCGATGCAGATGGTTTAACCTTGGATATTTGGTTACGTAAAAAACGGGACACACAAGCAGCCTATGCTTTTCTTAAGCGGTTAGTGAAGCAGTTTGATGAACCGAAGGTTGTAGTCACAGATAAAGCCCCCTCTATTACAAGTGCCTTTAAGAAACTAAAAGAATACGGCTTTTATCAAGGGACAGAACATCGTACCATTAAATACCTGAATAATTTGATTGAACAAGACCATCGTCCAGTAAAGAGACGCAATAAATTCTATCGAAGTTTACGCACTGCCTCTACAACGATTAAAGGCATGGAAGCCATCCGAGGATTATATAAGAAAACCCGAAAAGAAGGCACTCTCTTCGGGTTTTCGGTCTGTACTGAAATCAAGGTATTATTGGGAATCCCAGCTTAAATCATAGATACCGTAAGGGATTTTATTCTTTATTTAAAACTTTGCAACAGAACCCTTTTGTTCCATGAGAAGGTTGTGAGTTAGCTCATCGACCTTCTTTTTGTTTGTCTTGTTGAGTTGTTTGTAGAGGGTGAGGTGGGGATGTTCTTCTTGAAGGTTACTTGCTTCTATATGGAGGACTTGAGCCAGTTCTTTGAGGTGTTTCTTATTAGGGACAGTTTTGCCTGTCTCCCAAGCAGACAGTGTGGCTCTTGTGACCCCTAGTTCGTTTGCGATAGCTGTTTGGGATAGATGATTGGTTAATCGATATTCTTTTAACTTACTGGCAGAAAACATTTTCTCACCCCTTTTGTCATTTTATAGATTGACAAAATTATATCATAGTGTATAATATAAAGCAAGAGTAAAGAGTAGGTATGTTTGTAATTCAAATCTCGATAGCACTATGTTTTAGGAGAACAGGATATGGCGTTTAATTCATTCGAAAAATTGCTTCAATCAAACTATTATAACGATATTTTCAAAGCAGTAGATAATTATATTTACCACCACCGTTCCTATATATCGGTCAAGTCACATACTGTTGAAGACCCAAACTTTAAGAAGTTGGATGATTTTGCGATAAAGAAAGTCTTGTCTCGTAAAGTTAGAGACGGAATAATTGTTTCTGAACTTCAGGTCATTGCTTCTCTTGAAATTAAGGGGCAGACGAAGTATGGCTATGAAATAGATAGTGCCAATCTGTGGTTAAGAATGACGGTTGAGTATGAGTTGAATGAAGGAATACATAATTTTACAGTTCTTCAGGTTAATCCCTTTGATCCAAAAGATTATGATAATAGTGAATTAGGTCTTAGTCCAGAATTTGTTCCATACATTAAAGCTAAGGATATGGATGAGATTGCGGAAGGAATTTTGAAGCAATATTACCCTCAAGCACTAGAAGCTCCCATGGCTTTGCCGATTGATGGCTATCTTGCCAATATCGGATTGACTAAGATGGAGGGTAAGTTAACAGAGGATAGTTCCATTTTTGGAGAGATGGTCTTCAAAGATACAGAAGTTCTATTTTATGATGAGGATACTCCAGAATCAAGACTCGTGAAGAAAAAGACTATTTTAGTAGATCCCGAAGTTATCTGCTTGCGTAATCAAGGGAGTTATAATAATACAATAGTCCATGAATCAGTTCACTGGTTGCTCCATCGTCATCATAATGAGTATAAAATGCTATTTGATCAGAATCATAAACGAAGTAGTAGTCTAAGAGATAACACTATCTCTAGTTCATCAGAGTGGAGAGACTATGACTGGATGGAGTGGCAGGCAAATGGAATTGCTGCTAGAATTCTGATGCCTAAGTCCATGACAAGGCAAAAGGTCAATCAACTCTTTACAGACTACTCCTTAAAATATGCTAGTGATGAGAAATTAACCATGTTTGAAAGAATCATAGATGACCTCGCAGAATTCTTTCAGGTCTCTCGCCTAGCGGCTAAAATTCGGTTACAACAATTGGGCTATCATGAATTTGAAGGCATTTATAATTTCGTTGGAGATGAATATCTACGAAGCTATGGTTGTGAACTTAAAGCTATGACTGAAAACAAAAGCTTCACTATTGCCTTTCCCAACGCTTGTCTGTTGAGTTGGAAGAATGAACAGTTTAGGAAGTTGATGGATTCAGGTCGATATGTTTATGTGGATAACCATTTTTGCTTGAATGATCCTCAATATGTGAACATGGTGGAGTACGGTATTTACGAAATGACAGACTATGCATACAAACATATGGATGAGTGTTGCCTATTGTTTGATATTTTCTATAAGACAGATAAAAATAAGTCTATATCGATCACTATCTTTAATGAGTATGTGATGTATCGTGGAAAATCGACGGTTGAAATAGAGGTGGATTTCTCTGAGTTCACCAATATTGTTAATGGTTCAATAATTCTAGATAGTGGACGAATATTTGAAGAGGTAGTCAGAATCAATGATGAGATGCCGAGTGGCTTTTGTGCCATGCTTATCTACCATCGTACACGCAAAAACATCACTCAAGAAGATCTTGCTGAGGCATCAGGTGTTAGTTTATCTACTATTCAGCGTTTTGAAACTCAAAGAGATGCGAGTAGGAAACTGGAAAAGATGATGGGGATTACTCTTGGAATGAAGCTATATCCTGACTTTAGCTTTAAGTTGATTGAAAAGAGTGGTACAACATTTAGAGATGAGATGCCGACTCATTGTGCTTATAAGATGTTGCTGAGATATTACTATCATTTGGGAGCTTATGAATGCAACCAGAAGTTGATAGAGATGAAGATTCCTGAATTTTGGGAAAAATAATTTTAACGACACCCTTCAAATTTTGAGGGGTGTTTTTTTGTTTGTTATGCGTGTATTTGAGAGTGGAGGTCATCAAGTTAAGTATGTGAAAGGAAGTTTCAAAAACACTGATTTTAACGATTTTATTGAATGAGGGAAGCTGTTCTACCCCTCATTTTTTGCTGTGTACCATTTCGTTCAATGGTACTATACTAGACTTATCAAGAACACCTTCTGTCAATACGGAGTCATGACGATGACCATAATTTCAGATGTAGAGATGGTGGGAAACTATTTCAGCTTGTGAAATTGGCTGACCGATAACATAGAGGAAAGTAACTATGCGGTCAAGAATATTTTTTGCATGCCTTGATTTGTCATGTGTGCTTTCGGTATTAACTGGAAAGCCAATCAATCATGACAATCAATGTCAACTTTTTCAACTACTGCCAAGCTCAATCTTCATCAACTGGAGTACATCCAACTGAAAGTGAAGTACTAGCACCTATGTTTGTACAGGATTACTACATGACTTCACATCATTCAGGTTTGCTACGTGGCACGTTTCGTCAATGTCGTATCATGGGTATTTCAATACTAACTGCCTTTGTTCCAGTCGCAGAAGAGGACTATGAACAGATGGTCTGGTGGTATGACAACTCAGTTAATGATTATCTCAAAGATTTTCGTAAGCCGAGTAAAAATGCCCCTAAAGTTTCATCCTGGGAAGCATTCACAGAGAAACAAGATTTACCAGTTATTGATGATGGGATTGAGCTTTATCTATTCATGGATCAATTTGAGTTTTTGAAATCAAAACTTGCAGAATCAAACTTTCAAGCACCAGAAATTTTGGAAATGCTATTTGATGGTTATGAGAATAAGGAAATCTTTGAAAAACTAGGAGTTCAGAAATCTGCAGGCTATAAAAAAGTCAATAATACTAAGAAAGAAGGGTTTGAGCTTTACAAAGAATTAAATAAATAACAGAATCGCCATCTCAATTGTGAGGTGGCGATTTTTTGCTAATCTTTCTGATAGAATATGCATTCGTATCCATCGGCACGAAGGTTAATATCAGACATCCAGTCTGGTGCAATCCCCATTAATAATGCAATCTCATCAAGTTTTTGTTCCATTGGGCATTCGATTATTACTTCATCATGTACATGTCCTACAATTTTAAACTCTTTCAGTTGTTTCAAAGAGTATGCAAGAATGTCACGGCTGATAGCTTGTACAATGTTCTCCACAAATTTTGGACCATAACTTTCTAACCTCTCCCAACGTTTAGCAGTTCCAGTTCCCTCATAAGTGACGGACTCTCCACCGAACTGGTTCTCTCCAATTCTTGGTTTAATATATGCTAATTTACGACCAGATGGGAGTGTAATGAATAGAATGCCACTTCTTACTTCAAATTGAATACCGTGAGTAGATGTTGGAATTTGTTCCTTTACAGCAGTCTTTACAGCATTATCGACATCCCACCATAAGAGAACGATATTGGGATTTGCTTGTCGCCAAGAGTTCACTAGTGGTTGGAGTTCTTCCTCCGATAGTCCCATATCAATTGCTCCCATGGCTTTGAGTGCACCGACTGAACCACCATATCCGCAAGCAAGTTCCGCAATTTTCCCTTTTTGTCTCAATTCAGAATTTTGTCCGTGTTTTTCAACTGGTACTCCAAACATCTGAGAAGCGGACATACAGTAGATGTCTTTTCCCAGTTCAAATACCTTACTACGCCATCTCTCCCCTGCCAAGTGGGACAGGATTCGAGCTTCGATAGCTGAAAAGTCGCAAACAATGAATTTCTTTCCTTTACTAGGGACAAAGGTCGTTCGGATAAGTTGAGATAAGGTATCTTGTGTGTCGTAGAGTAGCTCAGTAGCTTCTAAGTCACCTGTTCTGAAAAGTTCTCTAGCTTCCTCTAGGTCAGGAAGATGGTTCTGTGGTAAATTCTGAAGCTGTACCAAACGGCCAGCCCATCGACCTGTACGGTTAGCTCCGTAAAATTGAAACATCCCCCTTGCTCGACCGTCCTTACAAACACAGTTCATCATGGCTTGATATTTGGATACACTTGATTTGGCGGCTTGCTGACGAAGTTTAAGAACTTGAGCAGTCGTATGATCAACCATTTTGAGAAGTTCTTTCACCGCTTTTTTGTCGAGTGAATCTGTAGTTACTCCATGTTCACGTAGCCAGCCAATCATCTGTAGAACAGAGTTGGGATTTTCTAGACTTGTTAAAGCTTTCAGTTCCTCTTGGATTTGAGCTTTGCTCTCTGTATCAATTTTGATTGCTGCTTTAACAAAATCAACATCTATGCCAATACCTCGGTCGTTGATAATCTGATCCTGGAGGTACTCATCCCAAACAAAATCAGGTACTGGGAAGTTTTTCAGTCGTTCCTTGATGGCCAATTCGACCTCAACATCACGTCTGTTGTAATCGATAAATGTAGCCCACTTGTCAGGCGCGTGATGTGGAAAGTTGCGAATTCGTCCCTCATTGACTTTGGTAGGCTTACAAGGTACGCAGAAGTAGCGAATGAGGTCAGCCCCCTCTCTCATCTTTTTGTCTTTGAGTTTGAGAACTGTTCCAACCCCTTCTAAGGAAAGTGGGAGTCCTAAATATGCGGACCAAATCATGCTACACCGCCATGAATTAGGCGAGAGAAATCCATCTGATAAGAATTCAGGATGATATTTCTTGAGCCAGTTGGATATGCAAATTCGCTCAAATGAAGCGTTGAATGCCCATTTTATGACACTATCATTCACCAAGGCCTCAAGGATATCTTGTGGAAATTTCTCTTTAGTTAAGTCATATACAGTAACTGGTCCATTATCGACAGATACCGCAAATAAAAGGATTTCAAAACTGTTATCCTCCGCATAGCGATAGACACCAGATTTTCGTAAGTCAATTTCACAATAAGTTTCGATGTCAATGCTGAGTTCTCTAATTGGCATAGTACGTCCTTTCTGAAAAAGGTGACAGAAGTACTGCCACCTAAAGTTCTATTTGTTTTTTCGACTGAGTGGTGTTTGGCTAAGTTTTTCTTTATTTTGCTTTGCCTTTCGTTCCATTTCATTTCGAATATCATCTCTAATGGTCATATACCCGAAGTATAGTCCGATAAGCACCCAGAGGCCCATAATAGTACAAGTTAAAATAGTATACATCATCAATCTAATTCTCCATTTCTAGTTCAAAAAGTCATCATCGTCTTCTGTCGCAAAATCATCCTCAGCACGAGTGCGTCCTCCGAGGGGTTCCCCATCACGCAATTTTTGCAAGTTATTCAAACCGCAAGCAATCCCTTTATTGCCATTGGAATTAAATGCGTAGAAGGTGATAGAAGCACGTCCGTAGATGCCTGAATACAATTCTGATGTATCAATGATTTCTTGACGATTGCCGTCAACCACCCCAGGTTTGTGTGGAGAGTTGGCATTCACAAAGTAAGCATTTTTGTATGCTTCATCATCAGGGCGTTCAAGGTCACCATCACGAAGCGGTGTTTTCAGAGTAGATAATGCGGGTACAGATTTACCGTTGCCCTTGAGTTTTGACTCACCTTCTTTGTATGCTTGCTCAATAGCAGCCTTGATTTTGTTAATGGTGACAGTATCCTCTTTTGGGATGATGAGTGAGGCACTGTACTTGGGAATACTACCGTTAATCGATTTTGGCTCATTGGCATTTAAGTAGCTGAAGCGAGTGTTTGGTCCTGTAATTACTTTAGTTGTCATATAGTTAATCCTCTTTAAATTCATTTTTTGCTAGGTTCATCTCTTGACGGGTATCGTCAATTGGAACGAGTGTTGGTTTACCACTTGGTTTTATTATGAGACCACCAAGGAGGTCATTAAAGGTTTTCTTGCCAAGTAACTTAGTCATGGCTGTAATGGTTAGTAGTTTCTTCTCATAAGGGTCATAGCCAGCTTCAATCACAGCTTGGCTAACAGCTGACTCATCTGAGAATTTACGAACAGAGCGACCTTCAACCAGTTTATATCCTGGGATAGGATGTCCATCTGTTGCTTGATTTAATGCATAAGCTTTGATGTCGTTTGCCCATGAAATCAACAAATCTAGTTTAGGCAAAATCTCTGCAATGTCCTCGTTATCAAGGGTATCTGGATTCGCAAACTCCATCTTGGCAAGAGCCAAATTATCCTCCGCACGCTTTCGACAGATATTCTTTAGTTTACAGAACTGGCAGTGTTTACCAGACTGCATCTCCCCTTCACCTTTGAATGCAAGTTCAGCTTTTGGAGCGAGTTCATTTTCAGCCCATTCAAGCAACTCTGTCTTTTCTATCTCAAAGGTAGATATGTTATGTTTTCGTGGTTGAAAGATAGTCATGGTGACTTTATCAAAATCATAAAGTCCATCAAACATCTCAAGAGCTCCTAAAGCGTAGCACATCATCTGAGAGTTGTGGTCTGCATCAACTAGAACACCAAGCCCGTGCTTGTAGTCAATTACCTGAAGAAGTCCATCCGCCACGATGATGCAATCCCCAGTTCCAAATCCTTCAGGTACCCACTTAGAAAAGTCCAGTCGTTGTTCGATAAGAACTGTAGGGTCACGAGAGTAGCCTCTGGCTTTCTCGACTTGTTCCATGACGTAGTTGCGGTATTCTTCAGCGCAATCCTGCATTTCATGATTGTAAAATGCTAAATCCTTAGTCGGATCACGCGCATTCCTACCTAAAGCTTTCTCGACTAGATAAGCACACAACTCGTGGGCATCCGTCCCTTCAAGAGCGAAATCAGAAGTTGTGTCTGGTAAATCTTCGGTGAGACGAACAGATGGTGGGCAGTTCAACCATCGGTGTGAAGCAGATGCGGATAGAATGGCATGGTTAGTCATTACCAATCCCTCCAGCTTCTTCAAGGACTGCCGCAAAGTGTTTAGGGTCAAGAGCTGATAGAGAAGAAGCACCGTAAGTATTTAGAAGAGCGCGAACCTCATTTTTAAACCCGTCTTTAGCTTTGGTCGCAAGGGCTGCACGGACATCCTCCAATTGAATTTCCTTTTGTGGTTCAGATTTGGGTGATATTGGTTCAGGAACTGTTTCATCATCAGTAGATAGGAGTTTTTTGAACTCATCCACCAATCGAAGGTAGTACTTTGCGGTTTCTTCCATATCATGAATTAGTCTATTCAGTTCTTTCATTTTGCTCATTACTTTCTTCCTCCATAATTTTTTTAGCGAGTAGTTTTGAGATGACGCTGATAGCTATGAGAGTATCAGCTACGTCTTCATCAGGTTTGATGTATGGTTCGTTTGCCATATTGGGTCCTCCTATCTTACTAAGTAAGGTTTCGAATGATTTTTCCGTTTTGTAAGGAATATTTTTATCCCTTACATCTTACTAAGTAGATCTAAGAGATGTTTTTCCGCTTCTCACTATAATTTTTTGAACATAAAAAAGTTTCCTGTGCATTTAATAGGAAACTTTTATTTTTCTAATAAAATTTTCGGAAGTGCGGAAAATCATCTCTGTTTCTTACTTAGTAAGGTAGGAAGCAAGTTTCCTAATTTAAAAACTAAAGACGGAGGCATATCAAATGAAATTTACCCTATCTCATTCTGGACAGACAGGAATACAAACAACTACGGTCTATCCAAATATGGTAACTATCACTGATAAAGCTATCTTACAAAACGTAGCTCAATTCGACCATGTGGCAGGTCTTTTTGTCCAAAATACTCGCTCCAATGTCAACTTTATCAAGTCAGATGTGTTAGTCATGGATATTGATAATGATCACACAGAAAATCCTGATGAATGGATAACTGTAGAACGATTAAAAGAAATCTTTGCGGATTACAATTTTGCCTTGGTCACCAGTAGAAGTCATTTGAAGGCTAAAGGTGGCAAAGCACCTCGACCGAAGTTTCACATCTATTTTCAGATTGAAGAGGTAGCGGATAAAGACATCTATGTAGCAATGAAGGAAGAACTTTGTAATCAATACAAGTTTTTTGATGATAATGCCAAGGATGCGGCACGATTCTTCTTTGGAAATCCCAATGCACAGGTTATATGGCATGATTCATGGCTAACTATTGATGAAGATTTGTTTCAAGCTGTGTCTATTGATGACGGGGAAGATTTCGATGCAGACTTCTATACGCCACCAAATGGTCCAATCCAGCAAGGCAGTCGTAACTCTACCATGTCAGTCTTTGCAGCAAAAATTCTAAAACGTTTAGGAGTAACGCAAGAATCAAGAGATGGCTTTGATGAACAGGCTCAGAAATGTGTACCGCCACTTGATAAAGCAGAGTTAGATACCATCTGGGGTAGTGCTGTGCGATTCTACAATAGAACTATAAAAACATCTAAAGGCTACGTGGCTCCCGACGCTTTCAATAGAGAAACATTAAAACCAGATGATTACTCTGATGTTGGGGAAGCGGGAGTTCTTGCTAGAGAGTATGCGAACAGGCTCGCATATACCAATGCAACGGACTATCTTTACTATGACGGAACTCACTGGCGTGAGAATAAACAGTTGGCATTAGGTGCAGTTGTACACTTTACCGATGAACAACTTGCTGAAGCGAATGCATTCTTGGAAACTGCAGAAAAACAACTTCAGTCTTCAGGTATTGATGAATTGACCATTAAGGCTGGAGGAAAACATCTAGAAAAAGCAGTTGAAACTCCACTTCAATTGAAGTATTTAAAAGCCTATCTAGCTGCCAAAGAGTTTCATAAATTTGTCATGAAACATCGTGACTATAAGAATTTGATGGCTGTCTATAATACAGCTAAACCAATGCTTTCAGTAGAATTGTCAGAATTAGATAGTGATGACTTATTACTCAATACCCCAGAGGCTACCTATGATTTACGAAAAGGAATAAATGGGCAACAAGAACACAATCCTGAAGATTACATAACAAAAATAACCGCAGTCTCCCCTAGTGATCAGGGAATGGGATTATGGCAGGAAACTTTAGCCACCTTTTTCTGTAATGACCAAGAATTGATTGACTATGTTCAAGAAATTATTGGTATGGCAGCTATCGGTAAGGTCTATCAGGAACACATGATTATTGCCTATGGAGGCGGAGCGAACGGCAAGTCTACTTTTTGGAATACCATCGCTCGTGTGCTAGGGAGCTATTCAGGTAAATTATCTGCGGATGCCTTAACTATGTCAAACAAGCGTAATGTCAGTCCTGAGCTTGCTGAGCTTAAAGGGAAACGTCTGGTCATTGCTTCTGAAATGGCAGAAGGGATGCGACTCAATACTGCGGTTGTTAAGCAGATTACCTCAACAGATGAAATCCAAGCAGAGAAGAAGTACAAGGATCCATTCCACTTCGTGCCCTCACACACGCTGGTTCTTTACACTAACCATCTGCCTAAAGTAGGGGCGAACGATGATGGAACTTGGCGACGTTTGGTTGTTATCCCGTTTAACGCCAAAATCACTGGTCGCTCTGACATCAAAAACTTTGCGGATTATCTGTACGACAATGCAGCACCAGCAATCATGTCTTGGATTATAGAAGGTGCAGAAAAAGCCATCAAAGCGAACTTCAAAACAAAAGTACCAACTGCCGTATCAGCTTCCGTCAAAGCTTACCGAGAAGCCAATGACTGGTTGGGACATTTTCTTAGCGATTGTTGTCAAGTTGGTGATCAGTTGTCAGAAAAATCAGGAGAACTTTACAGTCAGTATCGTGCCTATTGCGCCAAAAACATGGAGTACACACGCAGTACGACCGATTTTTATTCTGCTCTTGATCAGGCAGGTTTTAAACGAAAACGGACAAGTAAAGGTAACTTCATTCTTGGTTTGAAATTGGTTGATGATGGCTATGATTTCTTAGATTAATGACCAACATTTTTAGCCAACTTACTTCCACAATAGAGGTATTTGATTATTTTAGGTGTGTAGGTCGTTGACTGAAAGGTTGGAACTTATTTTGAATGAGGTTTCAGATAAATGCTTAAAACGACCAACATGAGTGACATTTTTTGATTTTGTGTAGGTCTATTATGGTCTTTTCTAAAACTATCCTATAAGCAAAAATTACTATAAAAAAAGCCTATAAGGGGAGTTTTGGAAATGACTGCACTAGACCTACACACTTCAATTTGACGAAAGGATTTAGAACGATGAGAGAAAAGTACGTTGAGCAAGCTTTGGTGAAGTCTGTGAAAGCTCGAGGAGGGATTTGTCCTAAGTGGGTATCTCCATCTTTTTCTGGTGTGCCAGACAGGTTGGTGTTTTTACCCAATGGCAAGTTTGGCTTGGCGGAAGTGAAGGCTCCTGACCAAAAGCCAAGGAAGTTACAAGGGTCAAGACATAAACTATTCGAGCGATTAGGCTTTAAGGTCTATGTCATTGACCGCATTGAGATGATTGGAGAAGTGCTAGATGAAATTGACATTACATAACTATCAGGTAGTCGCCAAGGACTTCATCATGGGTCACCCTCATGCAGCAGTCATCCTAGACATGGGGATGGGAAAGACGGCTACAACCTTGTCTGCAGTGAATGAATTGATGTTTGACCGATTTGAAGTCACAAAGGTTTTGGTTATTGCCCCGCTTCGAGTCGCAAATACAGTATGGAGTGATGAGATTGAGCAATGGTCTGAGTTGCGTCACTTACGGTATTCGAAAATAGTTGGTACTCCCAAGCAACGAATGGTAGCTCTTCAGAAAGATGCGGATATCTATATCGTCAATCGTGAAAACCTACCTTGGCTGGTGGAACAATGTAGTCCCTATTTCAAGTGGGATATGGTAGTGATTGATGAATTGAGTTCTTTCAAGTCTTGGCAGTCCAAGCGTTTCAAAGCCTTTATGGCAATGCGTCCTTACATGAAACGTATTGTTGGACTAACAGGAACACCGAGTTCTAATGGACTGATGGACTTGTTCGCAGAGTTTAAAGTCATTGATGGAGGAGAACGTCTTGGTCGCTTCATCGGTGAGTTTCGTAGTCGCTACTTTGAAGAAGGTCGTCGCAACGGAAACATTGTCTATGAATACATCCCCATGGATTATGCGGAGTGTCAAATTCAAGACAAGATTAGTGATATTACCATTTCCATGAAAGCCCTAGATTATCTGGATATGCCTGAATTGATCTCTACCAAGAAACTGGTGCGCATGACAGAAAAGGAAAAAGAAAAATACATTCAGTTTAAGAAAGAGTATGTATTGTCAGAGTTAGATGGACTAGAAGTAACTGCTGCCAATGCTGCAAGCCTTACGAGCAAGTTAGTTCAGTTGTCCAATGGAGCCGTATATTCTGATGATCATTCGGTTGTGGCATTACATGAACAGAAACTAGATGCCCTTGAGGATATCCTCGAATCCGCGAATGGAGAACCTGTCTTAGTTGCCTATTGGTTCAAACATGACTTGGCTCGGATTCTGGGTCGTTTAGAAAAACTCAAGGTAAAGAGTCGGGTGTTGAAAACAGAAGAAGATATTCGTGAATGGAATAAAGGTAATGTTTCAGTTGGCTTACTTCATCCAGCTGGAGCAGGTCATGGTTTGAACCTCCAAAAAGGCGGTCACCACTTGGTCTGGTTTGGTTTAACATGGTCGTTGGAACTATACCAACAAACGAATGCACGGCTTTGGCGACAGGGACAAGAGTCTGAGACTGTTATTATCCAACACATTGTGACTGAGGGAACGATTGATGAGGAAATCCTCAAGGCACTAGAAAATAAAGATGCACAACAAGAACGGCTGATTGCAGCTGTTAAAGCACAAGTAGGAGGGGCAGATGGATAAGGCAGAGCACATACTGACGAATTACAATGAACTCAAAAGTGACTTGGAGATGTTAAAGTATCGTTTGGAACATTTCAAACCAGTGACAGAAAATGAGGTTATTGGTTCACTCGTTTTTGAAAAATCTGATGAACCTAGAGTTAAAAGTACACCTACTAATCAACGGTCAGAGATGATTGCACTGAATTTTCGTGAGAAGATGATTCAAGAAAATGAGGAACAATTGGCGGATTTATCGCAGCGGTATATCCGATTGGCTAATGACCTTGATAATTTTGAGATGGCTTTAAAATTTCTAAAGGGAGATTTGTATGATTTTGCGCAATCCATGCTTAAGTCAGATAGTAATTGGGATAGCTTGATGAGAGAGTTTCATATTAGTCGAAGTACTGTTAGAAATTGGCGACGTAAGGTCTTAGACCATGTTAGGGAAGTGTATATGAAAATGGGATTTTCTTTGGAAAAGTAACCTCTCCCTGACCTACCCTTGACCTACCAGTAACCTACCCCTACACTAAGTGTGACCTAACATTGACCTCACTTTGTCAAAATTTGTGGTAGAATTGTAAGTGTCAAAAAAGATAAAAAATACCCAGTAATGACTGGATATATCTCCACTTTAGAGTTAATATGTACACAACAAAAGAAGAGGAGAACAATACAATGACAAAACGCCAACAAGAAAAACTGGATGCGATTTTTACAAGGATTGCTCAAGAGGAATTACAAGTTGAAACCTTGGAACAACGCTGGAGCGATAACCTTGATTTCTACGACATTCCAGTTTGGGGAATTAAAAAAGCACTCGAACGAGCCTACGAAGCAGGACAACAATCAGTAAAATAAAGTAAAGCCTAGCCTCATAAAGGTTGGGCTTTTTGCGTGGAGGAATTATGATTATTTCTAGTGAACAGGTGTCGGTTGGACACCCAGATAAAATCTGTGATCAGATTTCAGATGCCATTTTGACGGAGTGTCTCAAGTTTGACAAATCAAGTCGAGTGGCAGTTGAGACCTTAATCAAGGATAACCAGGTTATAGTAGCTGGTGAAATTTCGACAAGACATAACTTTAATCTCGAGAACATTGTTCGACAGGTTGTCGAGCCACTTGGTATGAAGAATGTTCGGGTAACTAACCTACTTGGACTCCAAAGTTTTGATATTGCCAAAGGTGTTGATAATGGTGGTGCTGGTGACCAAGGAATGATGTTTGGTTATGCGACAGATGAAACACCTGAGTACCTGCCACTTCCTTATGTCTTAGCAACTCGAGTCCTTGAGAAACTGATTTCACTTGGTCACCCCTTACTTGGAAAGGATGCAAAAGCACAGGTATCCTATGACTATGAGAAGAAACGGATTGACACCTTCTTAGTTTCCATCCAACATACCGAAACGGCTGATCTTGCCAAAGTGAAACGAATTGTGACGGAAGCCATGATGGCAGTAGCACTTCGCTACCGTCAGAATCTAGATTTCAAAGTTCTAGTCAATCCAACTGGACGTTTTGTTCTTGGTGGCTCATTTGCGGATGCAGGAGTAACTGGACGTAAAATTGTGGCGGATACATATGGTGGTTTCGCACATCATGGTGGCGGTGCTTTCTCTGGAAAAGACCCCAGCAAGGTGGACCGCTCAGCCGCATACATGGCACGAAAGATTGCTAAGGATATTGTTCGTGAAGGGTATGCGAAACGATGTGAAGTACAATTAGCCTACGCCATTGGAGTTGCAGAACCTGTGTCGGTGTATGTAGAAACCTTTGGTACCAGTCGCTACACCGCAAAACAACTGGAAGGAATGATTCGTGAGCGATATGATTTAACACCACGAGGTATCATTAAGGAACTTCATCTCTTGAATGTAGACTACACCAAAACATCTTGCTTCGGACATTTCACGAAAGAAAATCTTCCTTGGGAGAAGTAAAATGCCAAGAAGACCAAGCACACCTTGTAAACAAAATGGTTGTCCTAACTTAGTATCCTATGGTCACAAGTATTGTGACAACCATAAGGGAAACCATCAACTGGATGCCAAGTCAACCAAAGCCAAAGGATACAATACCCAGTGGAATAAAGCACGACTTCGTTACTTAAAAGTTCATCCACTCTGTGTTGAATGTAAAGTCAAAGGTCGATTAACCAAAGCAACAGTGGTTGACCATATCACACCCCACCGAGGTGACCAAGAACTCTTTTGGAATCAATCAAACTGGCAAGCACTTTGTAAGTCTTGTCATGATAGGAAGACCATGACGACTGACCGATATGTGGAGTATACGTATCGATTTTAGTCTTGGAGTTTCGTTACAATAGTATCCAATTTTTAACCCTTTGGGGGAGGGGGGATGGAATCTCTAAACCCTTGGGAGACTAAGACCGACGCCCCCTCAAACGTGCAATTTCGCAAAATTCGCAAGCGGGTACATTAAAATCGCTTCATTTTGACGTTCCTTCCCACCGTTATCACGTTTCTAATGTGGGGATGTAGCGTTCCCAAGTATGTCATTTTGGTAATAAAATAGTGAAAAAGGCTAGAAACAATGTAGAAAATAGTTGTTTTTAGTCCTTTTTTGCTGGAAAGGAAAACAAATGGACGAAAGTCAACGCAAACAAATCTGGAAAATGCGAGCAGAAGGTCTTGGCTATGGCTTAATCGGTAAGGCTACAGGACTGTCTAGAGATTCTGTTAAAAAATACTGTAAACGAAATCCAGCATTGCTTGGTCATGGAGCGGCGACAAAGCAAATGGCAAAAGCCGACCAGAATGACGGACTCCGTTGCCCACAGTGTTATCAAACACTTAAAATTCATAAAATAGGAAGACCAAAGAAGTTCTGTTCGGATAAATGTCGTAAAGTCTGGTGGGCCACTCATTCTGACGAACACGACAAATCAAAAACTGCATATGAAGATTTGACTTGCCAGCAATGTGGCAGGTCATTTTTATCTTATGCCAATCCAAATAGGAAATTTTGTAGCCATTCGTGTTACATTCAATCACGCTTTTATAAAGGAGAAACCAATGACAAGCCAACCAACAATGGAAATTAGAGAAATTCGATTGTCTGAATTACACCCAGCCTCCTACAATCCTCGAAAAAAACTTAAAAAGGGTGATAAGGAGTATGAAAAGATTAAGCAAAGTCTACTCAAGTTTGGCTACGTTGACCCCATCATCGTCAATAAAGACTTGACGGTAATTGGTGGCCATCAACGATTAACTGTATTGAAGGACTTAGACTATGAAACCGCCAAATGTGTCATTGTCGATTTATCCAAAGAAGATGAAAAGGCACTGAACATTGCCCTTAACAAAATCACCGGTCAATGGGACGACCAACTTTTGGCGGACTTGCTTTTGGATTTACAGGAATCGGATTTCAATCTCGACCTGACTGGTTTTGAACCACCAGAAATTGACGATATCCTGTCGAATGTTCATGATAAAGACCTATCAGATGATGACTTTGATGTTGAAGAGGAATTGAAGAAACCCACCTTTTCAAAACGAGGGGACATTTGGCAACTTGGTAAGCATCGAGTGATTTGTGGAGACTCTACGAAAGCTGAAACTTATGACCAACTTTTAGGTGATAAAAAGGCAAATTTGGTTGTGACAGACCCTCCCTATAATGTTGATGTAGAAGAAACAGCTGGAAAGATTCTCAATGACAATATGCCTGATAGTGACTTTTACCAGTTTCTTTTTGATATGTTCACTCAAGTAGAAAAACATATGGAGTCTGATGGTTCAATCTATGTATTCCATGCGGATACAGAAGGACTGAACTTCCGAAAGGCATTTAAAGAGGCGGGATTCTACCTCAGTGGGTGTTGCATTTGGAAGAAGAACTCCTTAGTTCTTGGACGTAGTCCCTATCAGTGGCAACATGAACCATGTCTCTTTGGCTGGAAACAAAAGGGTAAACATCAATGGTTCAGTGACCGTAAACAAACAACCATTTGGGAATATGACCGTCCAAAATCTAGTAAAGACCACCCAACAATGAAACCAAGTCCGCTCATGGCCTATCCTATTCAAAATTCATCGATGCGAGGAACGCTTGTTCTTGATCCATTCCTTGGTTCTGGTTCGACCCTAATGGCCGCAGACCAAACTGGAAGGGTTTGTTACGGCATTGAGTTGGATGAGAAGTTTGTGGATGTCATTGTCAAACGTTATATAGAGTCAATTGGAAATGAAAACGTGACGGTATTGCGTGATGGACAGACTTTGACCTTTGCTGAAGCGACTTCCATATTGGCAAACGAATAATTATCAAATATATCTTCAAAATATTCCATAAATGACTGGATATAAATCTCCTTTAGAGTTAATATGTACACAACAAAAGAAGAGGAGAACAAAAGAATGACAACAACACTTGAAAAACTCTATGAAATCTACCCAACAACCGCAAGCATCATTCCTTACAAGGAATGGGTTATCGTTGCATCCAAAGGAAACAAAGAAACAGTAGTTGAGATTTACGAAATCGTTGACAGCCTTGAAGAATTTGAACTATTTGAATGCCGACTTAACCGCATATACAAGGAATCAATAATTGTTACGGATCTTGGTCACGCTGTTAAATGGGCATTCGATATGTTTGGAGAATGGCATGGACGCAAAAATGTTTAACTACCTAAAAACAATATATCCTGTTGGGACGAAGGTTAGATTAGTTAGAATGGATGACCCACATCCAGTTCCTAAAGGAACGATTGGAACTGTGATTGGAGTGGACGACATTGGCTCTCTCTTAGTTAAGTGGGAAAACGGCAGTTGCCTAAATGTTTTGTATGGAATTGATGTCGTAGAAAAGGTATTGTGAGAAGTGGGAAATTATGACTCGAACGGTTGGAGACCAACATTACGTTTGTGAGTTTCTCCGTGAAGATACAACAGACTCGAGAAATATTGACGGTGCTTGGATTAGAATTCTGACAATAAAACGTGATGGTGAATATATCAAGCAATATAGATATGGGAACGAAATAGATTGCATGGATGATATTGATAGAACAGTTTGTCAGGCTGTTCTTGATAACTTTAATGAACTTTAGGAAGGAGCTCGAATTGAGTTCTTTTTTATTACTCTAAAGGAGGTGAGATTGTGGCAATCAGGGGGCGAAAACCAAAACCAACGAATATGAAAATACTTGAGGGAAATCCTGGTAAGCGACCACTTCCTACAAATGAAGTCAAACCTAAACAAAAAGCCCCACGTTGCCCGCAGTGGCTTGAAGATGATGCAAAGAAGGAGTGGAAACGGATGGGAAAAATTCTCGAACAGATGGGAATTTTAACCGAAATGGACATGACTGCATTTGCAGGATATTGTCAAGCTTACGCTCGCTGGAAAGAGGCAGAAGAGTTCCTTTCCAAGCATGGATCCATTATCAAAACCCCGAATGGCTATCTCCAACAAGTCCCTCAAGTCTCTATCAGCCAGACTAATCTCAAAATCATGCTTAAGTTCTGTGAACAATTTGGTTTGACACCTTCGGCACGAAACCGATTAGCTACGATGGATTCGGAAGTTGGGACTGGTGATGAAATGGAAGATTTGTTAGGAGGAATTTTATGAGTTATCATTATGAACCAAGTCCATTCATGCTTCCAACCTCACACTATGATAAGGCAAAGGCTGATAGGGCAGTAACATTTATCAATAACCTTTCTCACACCAAAGGGAAGTGGGCAGGAAAGCGATTTGATTTGTTACCGTGGCAGGAACAGATTGTCCGTGACCTATTTGGAATTGTCAAGGAGGATGGCAACCGTCAATTCCTAACAGCCTATATAGAAATTCCAAAGAAGAATGGCAAGTCTGAGCTAGCAGCAGCTATCGCTCTTTATCTGCTTTATGCTGATAATGAAGCCAGTGCAGAAGTTTATGGTGCGGCTTGTGACCGAAACCAAGCGTCAATCGTATTTGATGTAGCCAAGCAGATGGTGCAGATGAGTCGCCCCTTGGAAAAGCGTTCTAAGATAATGGGTGCTACCAAGCGTATTGTAAATTATTCTAACGCTGGGTTTTACCAAGTTCTTTCAGCAGAGACTGGGACAAAACATGGACTAAACGTATCTGGCTTGGTCTTTGATGAAATCCATGCTCAGCCAAATCGACATTTGTATGATGTATTAACCAAGGGATCAGGAGACGCAAGGGAACAACCTCTCTTTTTTATTATCACAACAGCTGGAACGGATAGGAACTCCATCTGTTATGAATTGCATACTAAAGCATTGGATATTCTGAATGGTAGAAAGAAGGACACATCATTCTATCCAGTGGTTTATGGATTATCCGATGAAGATGATTGGAATGATGAAGCAAACTGGAGAAGAGCCAACCCTTCACTAGGGCATACTATTGGGATTGACCGTGTTAGAGAAGCGTACCAACAGGCACTTGACAATCCTGCTGAAGAAAATGTCTTTAAGCAGCTCCGTCTAAATATGTGGACAAGTTCCAGTGTTGCTTGGATTCCAGAACATGTTTATGCTAAGGGAAATGCTCCTATTCAATATGAAAACCTCAAGGGTCGTAGTTGCTATGCAGGGCTAGACCTTTCTAGTACGTCCGATATAACAGCTTTTGTCTTGGTATTTCCTCCTAGATTTGAAGAGGAAAATTATATCGTACTGCCATACTTTTGGCTACCTGAGGATACACTGGAACTGAGATGTCGACGTGACCATGTTCTGTATGATGTTTGGGAGCGTCAGGGCTACATCAAAACTACGGAGGGAAATGTTGTTCACTATGGTTTTATCGAAAAATTTATAGAAGACTTATCGGAAATCTATCATATCAAGGAGATAGCCTATGACCGTTGGAATGCGACGCAGATGGTTCAGAATCTAGAAGGGATGGGCTTGACCATGGTGCCTTTTGGTCAGGGATACAAGGATATGAGTCCACCATCTAAGGAACTCTATAAACTAATGATGGAAGGCAAGATTCAACATGGTGGGCATCCTGTTCTGAAATGGATGGGACAAAACGTAGTCATGAGACAAGACCCCGCTGGCAATATCAAGCCAGATAAGGAAAAGTCAGTCGAGAAAATTGACGGTATTGTAGCACTCATAATGGGACTGGACCGTTGTATTCGTCATCAAACTGATGAAGGGAGTGTCTATGATGAACGTGGTATATTGAGTTTTTAGGATGAAAATAACCTAAATAGGTTGAATATATCCTAAAAAGTGGTAGAATAGAGAAAAGGAGGATATTACAATGCAAATCAATATTGAAAACTTAGTCTCTATTTCTGAAGCAAATCAAAACTTTTCTAAGGTAGCTCGTATGGTCGATACGAATGGTACTGCAGTAATATTGAAAAATAACACACCAAAGTATGTATTAGTGGACTATCAGAGTCTAATTAAAGAGGAACAGGCAACCCCTACGGTTGTTGAACAATCAACTTTGGATGAAGTCGCGACTTCAGTTTTATCACGCCATCTTGATGCATTTAAGGAATTGGCAAAATGAAAGTATTAACTGTTGAACAGGTTATTGAATTACACACTAGGTTAATTCAAGCTACTGGGGGGTTAGGTGGTGTTAGGGATGTTGGTTTAATAGAATCTTCACTATCTTCAGCTTTTAGTACTTATTTTGGTGTTGAGAAGTATCCAAGTATTGAAGAAAAGGCTGCTAGACTTTGTTATTCGCTAGTTAATAATCATGCCTTCCTTGATGGGAACAAGCGAATTGGAGTGTTTGTCATGATTATTTTCCTAAAATTAAATGGCATTGTATTAAATCAGACTGATGAAGAAGTAGTGAAGCTAGGGCTTGGAGTAGCTTCATCAGAATTAGATTATGATGCAATATTAGAATACATTCGGAATCATTAAAACTTTTCTTATTGAGGATATAACTTCAAGAAAGTGATAGAACATGGTATCTTCTTGAAGAAGGAGAGATGAAAACCATCTAAGAATAAACGAAAAGCACTTCAATTGAGGTGCTTTTTTCGTACTCAAAAGGAGGAAGTATGGGATTACTAGATTTACTGGGACGTAAGCGTGCTAGAGATAAACCACGAAATAGTTATGAAGGTCAGGACTTCTCATATCTGTTTGGACGAACGACCAGTGGGGAGAATGTGGATGAGTTTAAAGCTATGCAGACGACAGCTGTGTATGCTTGTGTCCGTATCTTAGCTGAAGCAGTTGCTTCATTACCCATTCATGTATATGAGAGAACGGCAACTGGAAAGGAGAAGAAGGTGGAACATCCCCTTTATTTTCTCTTACATGATGAACCTAACCCTGAGATGTCATCCTTTGTCTTTAGAGAAACCTTGATGACCCATCTTCTGATATGGGGCAATGCCTATGTCCAGATTATCCGAGATAGGAGTGGACAGGTAATCAGTCTTTACCCACTCTTACCAGATAAGATGTCTGTTCAACGGGACGAAAGCGGAAAGCTCTATTACAAATACAAGCGTCAGTCAGAAGAAAATCCTAACTTTAAGGAAAAGGGTGATGCTATCTTGAGAGCAGAAGATGTTCTCCACGTTCCTGGTCTGGGTTTTGATGGCTTGATCGGTTATTCTCCAATTGCCCTTGCCAAAAATGCTATCGGTATGACATTGGCTACGGAAAACTATGGAGCATCATTCTTTAAAAATGGTGCAAATCCAGGTGGCGTTTTGGAACACCCAGGTATTCTCAAAGATCCAAAACGTGTGAGAGATTCATGGAATGCAGTCTATAATGGGGTAACCAATGCACATAAGGTGGCAGTACTTGAGGAAGGGATGAAATACACTCAAGTAGGCATACCACCTGAAGAAGCTCAGTTTCTTCAGACAAGAAAATTTCAAATCAATGAAATTGCAAGGCTCTATCGCATTCCACCTCATATGGTTGGTGACTTGGAGAAATCCTCATTTTCAAACATTGAGCAACAATCTCTAGAATTTGTTAAATACACCTTAGACCCTTGGGTAGTTCGTCTCGAACAGGCTTTCAAGAGGTCTCTTTTTTTACCTGAAGAAAAGAAAACCTACTTTGTGAAGTTCAATGTAGATGGTCTTCTTCGTGGCGATTATCAGAGTCGTATGAACGGCTATGCGATTGGGAGACAAAATGGCTGGCTATCGACGAATGATATTCGTGAACTTGAGGACTTGAATCTCCTTTCAGATGAGGAAGGAGGCAATCTCTACTTGATAAACGGCAATATGACGAAACTGAAGGATGCGGGTGGCTTTATGAAACAAGCAACGTTAGAACAAGAAACTCAATATGAGGAGGATATGGATGCATAAGTTTTGGAATTTTACAGAAGATGATAGTGGTCGAACACTTCGTATTGAAGGACAGATTGCTGAAGAGACGTGGTTTGGCGATGAAGTCACGCCACAAGTATTTAAAAATGATTTACATGCAGGAAGCGGAGACATCACCCTCTGGATTAATAGTCCAGGGGGTGATGTTTTTGCGGCTGCTCAAATCTATAACATGTTGATGGATTACAAAGGTGATGTCCATGTAGTGATTGATGGATTGGCCGCAAGTGCTGCTAGTGTCATTGCAATGGCAGGTACAACGGTTTCTATGAGTCCAGTAGCCATGATGATGATACACAATCCTTGGACAGTGGCACAAGGTGAAGCCAAAGATATGCAGAAAGTCATTGAAATGTTGGGAGAAATTAAGGAATCCATCATCAATGCCTATGAACTAAGAACAGGACTTTCAAGAACCAAGCTATCACACCTCATGGACTCAGAGTCTTGGTTCAATGCCAAAAAGGCTGTTGAACTGGGCTTTGCAGACAAGATTCTCTTTGACAAACAAGAGGAACATAGAATGGAGACTGAGAGTTATTCTTTCAGTCGAACTGCTGCCCAACAAGATTTACTTGTCAAAATGCAGGCGAAACTTGGAGTCCAACAACCAAAGAAAACAATCCCGATCAATCAGTTGGAAAAACGATTGAATTTGCTTAAATAACGAAAGGAAAATGAACTGATGTCTAAATTACTTGAATTGAAAGAAAAACGTAACCTAGCTTGGCAACAAGCAAAAACCTTCCTTGATTCTGTTCGCTCAGAAGATGGACTGGTATCAGAGGAGGATTCTAAACGCTATGATGACATGGAAGCAAAAATCAACCTCTACAATCAAGAGATTGCCCGGTTGGAGCGACAAGAAAAGATTGACCTTGAACTTTCTCAACCAGCCTCACAGGCTCTAATTGGGCAGCCCACTACAGTTCTGAATGACAAGACTACTGAAGAGGAAAAGAAGGGTGTGGCTTCAGATAGCTATGCCAAGACATTTTGGACAAGTGTCCGTAAGCGTCACTTCTTTGATGTTAAAGACGTCCTTCGAGTTGGGGAAGATACCGAAGGTGGTCATCTGGTTCCTGATGAGTATGAGAAGAAACTAGTTCAAGGATTACAAGAAGAGAATTTCTTCCGTAGCCTTGCGACTGTTATCAAAACATCTAGTGGTGAGCGAAAGATTCCTGTTGTGACTGGACATGGATCAGCCTCATGGATGGATGAAAATGGTTTATATCCAGAAACAGAAGAAACCTTTGGTCAGGTGACACTCGACTCTCATAAGATTGGTACTGCCATTCGTATTTCAGAAGAGTTGCTTAACGATTCAGTCTTTGACCTTGAGTCCTATATGACAGCTGAATTTGCTCGTCGTATTGGAACGGAAGAAGAAAAGGCATTCTTGATTGGTGATGGTTCTAAGAAACCGACAGGTATCTTTACTCAGGCAGAAGTTACAGGTCCAACGACTGCTACAAAGGATATTACCTTTGATGACATGATTGAATTGTATCATTCTCTACCAGCACCATATCGTAAGAACGCAGTTTGGATTTTACATGATACGACTGTCAAAGCTATCCGTAAACTCAAAGATAATAATGGCAATTACATTTGGCAGCCATCCACTCAAGCTGGACAACCAGATTTGATTCTAAATCGTCCATACTATACATCAACCTTTGCTCCACTTCCTGAAGCAGGAAACAAGGCCATTGCATTTGGTGATTTCTCATATTATTGGATTGCGGACCGTCAGGGACGTACCTTCAAACGTCTGAACGAACTCTATGCCAATAATGGACAGATTGGTTTTCTTGCTTCACAACGTGTTGATGGCAAGTTAGTCCTACCTGAAGCCGTGAAGACACTAACAGTAAAGGCTAAGTAGTCATGGTTAGTTTAGCAGAAGCAAAACAGTATCTTAAAGTGGAACACGAGGATGAGGATGGGCTGATTGAGCAGTTGCTTGAAACCTGTCAACAACTCTGTGAAGATATTCTGCGTCAATCGACCTATTCAGATGTTCTAAAGACGGCAATCCTATATGGGGTTGCCTATCTTTATGAACATAGAGAAGATGCAAATCATAAGGAGTTGAAGGAGACTCTCTATCACTTGTTGTTGGCTGAACGAAAGGATGTGTTCTGATGAAGATTGCACCTCTGAGAGAACGCTTGTCATTTCATGTTCGACAGATTGTTCAAGATGAGATTGGTAATGAAACTTCGACATGGCTCCCTTTATTTGAACGGTGGTGCTCTTGTCGTCCTCTCACCTTGACCGAAAGGGACGGTAGTGTGACGAAACTGGATCAAGAGAAAGTCCAGTTCACCCTCAGGTATGAAAAGGCAATTCTTGGACTTCATTCCTTAACGACTCGCATTCAATTTCGTGGTCAAACCTATGAGATTGAGTCGATTGATGGAGATACAGTGCCACGACAACTAATTTACATCGTCGCCATTAGGGAGGAGAGTTATGACTAGAATTGAACTAGATGCACTAGAAACTGCCATCGCAAATGAGCTGGCAGAATTTGTTGAGGATACAACAGAGGTGATGCGTGAAGTTGTAGAGGAAGTCACAGATGAATCCATTGAAACCTTGAAAGCAATGTCACCTAGAAAGAGTGGTTCCTATGCCAAAGGGTGGAAGAGTAAAGCAACGATTGATACCAGTACAGATTTAACCAAAACCATTCATAATCGAACGCCAGGCCTGACGCATCTATTAGAAAATGGTCATGCAAAAAGCTCTGGCGGGCGAGTTGAGGGAATTAAGCATATCGCTCCCGTTGAGAAACAAGCGATACGAACCTTAGAAGAAAAGCTGAGAAAGCGAGTGTGATAAGACATGTTACTGAGCGAAATGTACTCCATTCTCAAAGAATTACAGCTCCCCCTCGCTTACCATCATTTTGAAGAAGGGAGTCGTCCAAGACCACCGTATCTGGTTTATTTAGTGACTGAATCAGAAAATCATGGTGCAGACAATTGGACCTATCATAAGCAGAATAATCTGCAAGTGGAACTCTATACTACTAAGAAAGATTTAGCAACTGAACAAAAGGTGGAGTCATTATTTGACAGCCACCTTATTTATTTTGAAAAAGTAGAGACCTATATCTCATCTGAGAAACTCTATCAAATAACCTATTACATCACATTACATGGAGGATAATATGGCTGAAAAGAATAAGGTCACCTTTGGACTACAAGATGTCCATTGGGCAGAAGTTACAAGCGAAGGTTCTGATGGTGCGTTGACATACGGCAATGTAGAACGCCTTCGTGGTGCTGCAGAATTAACCCTAGAACCAACAGGCGACAAGGGTTCTTATAAGGCAGACAATATCAATTTTTATACTACTGAGTCAAACGATGGTTATGAAGGAACGCTAAAAGTTGCTCTTCTAACGCAAGAATTTTTGACTCGAGTCCTTGGAGAACAGTTGGATGCGACGACAAATACCATTTCAGAAATCGCAAACAGCGAAAAGAAAAATTTTGCGTTGATGTTCCGTTTTGAAGGGGATAAAAAAGAAACATTACACGTTTTATATTATTGTTACGCATCTCGACCGACAGTTGGTTCAAAAACCAAGTCTGGTTCAGATATCAATGAGGTAGAGTTGACCT
This sequence comes from Streptococcus sp. 2020WUSS089, assembly GCF_044427405.1. Classification (NCBI taxonomy): domain Bacteria; kingdom Bacillati; phylum Bacillota; class Bacilli; order Lactobacillales; family Streptococcaceae; genus Streptococcus; species Streptococcus sp. 2020WUSS089. The sequence goes on from NZ_JAOTGD010000010.1 coordinate 25,857, forward strand.
TTACTGCCAGTCCTCGCCCTCTTGATAAGGTTGTACGTCGACGAACAACGGAGGAAACGAGTGATGAGATTCGTCAAAACTGGTTCAAGGCAGTTTTTGAACCTCGTAAGTAAGGAGTAGGCAATGAGAGAAAGTATTACCATAGCAGGAACAACCTACGAGTTAGCAACCAATGCCTACACACCAATTGCTTATAAAGAGCAGTTTGGTAAGGACTATTTCCAAGATCTCTTTTCTATGGTCAATAGTCAAGCTATCTTGGATAAGCTAGACCAGCTGGAGGAAGGGGAAGAACTCAAGGCAAGTCAGGTTGATGTGTCTATCTTATCTGACTTTGATATGACCTTTTTCCATCGTCTTTTTTGGGTTTTTGCCAAATCTGCCAATCCTCGTGTGAAACCTTTTGTGGATTTCTTCATGGAATTGGAGGAATTTCCAGTTCAGGAAGTAGCCCCTGTCTTGATGAATATGTTGAACCAAGGGATGTCAACCAGAAAAAAGCAGATGAAACAGAAACAGCGAGTGAAGAAATCTTCACAGTAGAGAGTTATTTCTCCTGTTGTAAGGAGACTGGTCTGACCATTGACGATTTAAAACATATCTCTATTGGAATGGCACTTGACTATCAAACGGACTATGTGGAGATGCGTACTCGAGAAACTTCTCAAACACGCCCGGCAACTCAAGCTGATTTTGATAATTTCTGATGGTAGAAAGGAGGGACTATGGCTGGAAACATAAAGGGGATTACAATTGAAATTGGTGGCGATACCCAACCCTTACAAGATGCCCTAAAGGGTGTGAACAAACAAGCATCTGAAGCTACCAAAGAACTAAGACAAATTGATAAGGCTCTCAAGTTTGATACAGGCAATGTCACCCTCCTTACTCAAAAGCAGGAAGTCTTGGCAAAACAAGTCGAGACAACCAAAGAAAAATTGGCAACGCTCCGTCAAGCCCAATCACAGGTGGAAGCTCAATTTAAGGCTGGGGATATTGGGGCAGACCAGTACCGTGCCTTTCAACGTGAGGTGGAAACTACTCAAAGGCTGCTAACGTCCTATGAAACTAAGTTAGCTGATGTGTCATCAACACTTGAGAATCACGGTCGAGCAAGTAGTTCAGCGGCTCAACAATTAGATAAACTCCAAGTGGAGCAGGGGCAGTTAGCAAGTGAGATGAACAAGGTCACGTCTCAATTTGAGTTACAAGAAAGTGCTTTGTCATCCAATAGTTCCGAAGCAGAACGCAATGCCATAGCCCAACAAAAGATCGGAGCACAGTCAGAAATTGTTTCTAAACAAATTTCCAATCTCGAAAAGCAACTAGCCCTGACAAAGAGTGAATATGGTGAGAATTCCATTGAAGCCAATAAGATGGAGGCTGAGTTGAACCAAGCAAAGACCGCTCTCAATAACTTGAACAACGAGATGGATGAGACCAAATCCTCTGCCGATGGTGCTCAAGATGGTATGAAAGCCATGTCTGACACCATTCGGGCTGAGGCACTTCAAGCAACCAGTGAGAAGCTAGCAGACATCTCTCAGAAAATCTTCGAAGTCGGAACAGAGTCCATGTCTGCGGCAGCTCAACTTCAAGCCAGCAATGCCCAATTCTCTACAGTATTTGGGGATATGGAGAATGCTGCTAAGGATGCCCTCAATAAGATTGGGGAAGAGATGGACATTGTTCCAGAGCGTCTTCAAGGCTCCTTCACTCAGATGGCTTCCTTTGCCAAAACCTCTGGAATGGATACGGCTCAGGCTTTGGATCTGACCACTCGTGCCACCAGAGCAGCGGCTGATGGGGCAGCATTTTACGACAAATCCATCGAAGAAGTCACCGAAAACCTGCAGTCCTTCCTCAAAGGAAACTATGAAAATGACGCAGCTCTAGGTATTTCTGCGACAGAAACCACTCGTAATGCAGCGGCGAACAAGCTCTATGGAAAGTCCTTCAATGAACTATCAGAAGCTCAGAAGCAGTTAACCCTCCTTCAAATGGTAGAGGACGGCAATGAACTCTCTGGAGCCTTGGGACAAGCTGCAAGGGAATCAGATGGACTGGAAAACGTTCTGGGTAACTTAAGACAGTCTGGAACTAATGCTCTAGCAGCAATCGGTCAACCGATTCTGGAGATCCTTATTCCAGTCTTCCAAAGTTTGGCAGACATTATTAGTCAACTAGCGACTTGGTTTACCAACTTATCCAGTCCCATCAAGGAAGTCGTCATTATCTTCACAGGTATTTTAGCCGTGGTAGGTATGTTACTTCCTATTTTCTTGGGCTTACAGGTTGCGGCAGCCGCTATGGGGACAACCGTTGTTGGAATGATAACGGCATTTTTGCCGATTGTGGGGATTATTGTTGGTATTGTAGCTGCCATTACCTTACTGATTGTTGGGTTAAAAGAACTCTGGACGAATCACGAAGGCTTTCGAACGGCTGTGACGGAAATCTGGAATAGTATCTATGCCTTTCTGTCCATGATCATCCAGCAGATTTCTAGTTTTGTTATGTCCATCTGGGGAACGCTAACCACATGGTGGACTGAAAACCAGCAATTGATTCTAAATGCTGCAACCACGGTATGGAATGCCATCAATACGGTTATTCAAACGGTGATGACTATTCTTGGACCGCTCATCCAAGCAAGTTGGGAGAATATCAAACTCATCATCACAGCCGCTTGGGAGATGATAAAGATTGTGGTCGAGACTGCTATCAATGTGGTACTTGGTATCATCAAGGCAGTCATGCAGGTTATCACTGGTGATTGGACTGGCGCTTGGGAAACCATCAAACAGGTCTTGTCGATAGCATGGGAGGGCATCAAGTCCCTTATTTCCTTAGCCCTCAATTTCATCGCCCAGTACATCTCAACTGCTTGGACAGGTATCAAGCATACCATCTCAAATGTACTATCTGCCATTAGTTCTGTCATTTCATCTATCTGGTCAGCTATTCAGTCGACAATTTCCAGTGTTATGTCTGCGATTGGTTCAACAGTATCAACCATATGGAATGGTATCAGTAGTACCGTATCCAATATTCTGAATGGGATATCCAATACAGTTTCATCTGTTTGGAACGGTGTGAAAAATACCATTTCAAGTGCTATCAATGGTGCAAGAGATGCCGTGAGTAATGCCATCAATGCCATTAAAAATCTTTTTAACTTCCAAATCAGATGGCCACATATTCCCCTTCCTCATTTTCGAGTATCAGGTTCTGCCAATCCACTCGATTGGTTGAAGGGCGGTATTCCGAGAATCTCCATTGATTGGTATGCCAAAGGTGGAATTTTAACCAAGCCCACTGCATTTGGAATGAATGGCAATAGCCTAATGGTTGGAGGTGAGGCTGGAAAAGAAGCAGTCTTGCCCTTGAATGAACAAACATTGGGTGCAATTGGTCGAGGAATCGCAAAGACCATGACAAGCAATTTACCAACCATTCACATCACCATTACTGGAAATACGATAAGAGAAGAAACTGACCTTCACCGACTAGCGGAGATGGTTGGAGAAAAACTAGTGTATGAATTAGAACGTCAACAAGGATTGAGAGGAGTGAAACCATGATTAAACATAATGCATTAACCATTGGTGGAGTGTCCACGAGTTCTTTTCCTTTTAAGGTAATCGTGGAAGATAGTCCTTCAATCACAGTAAGTGAAAGTAAGACGCAATTGATAGAACACCAAGGCCTGTCAGGAGCGGTTCTTCAAACCAATCCTCGCAGAAGTGTCATGGAACTGAGCTACACCCTCTATCTTGTAAAACCTAGTGAAGAACAGTTATTATCCTTTTTGAAGCTATTTTTGAAAGAAGGATTTTGGCTTGAGAACGCTAGTTTCAAGACCATACGCTTTTGGTGTTACAAGGTACACCATACTCCAGTTCAAAAGGATAAGCTGGGGGTGTATGAGTTTAAGGTTACATTTTCTTGTCACCCAACCAAGTGGTTCAAAACGACGACCTCGCAGGTGTTTAGGACTAGTGGTACTTTTAGAAGTCAAGGTTCAGCCATTGCTTTTCCAAAGATTACCATAAGTGGCAACTCGACTAGTGAAACTAGCTTTACGATTGGGGATGATGTCATCCGCTTGGAGCGATTACAAGAAACACTCATTATGGATAATAATCCTAGTCAGCCAAGTTTTAAGACACAAAGAGGTCAGCCTGTAAAATGGTCTGGCGATTTTATTTCCATTGATGCGGCCAGAAATGACTCGGTTGGAGTTGTCTTAGGTGCTGGCATTACATCATTAACAATAGAAATGAATTGGGGGTGGGCTTAGTGCTATCTTTATTAGACAAAACCGTTCGAACGGCAAAATGGCATGGGAAACCACTCCCAGAGACCATAAAGGCAAGCGTTAAAGAAACCTTGAATGGGGATTTTGTCCTAAATTTTACCTATCCAATCACAGACAGCGGACTATTTCGAGAGTTAAAAGAGGACTACCTCGTTCGTAGCCCAGTTCCAGTATTGGGACACCAGTTGTTTCGGATTAAGAAAGTCATTGAAGGAGACACCAGTCTTGAAGTTGTGGCCTATCACATATCAGATGACGTCATGACTAGGTTGGTATCTCCATTTAGGTGTGAACAGGTACCTTGTGCAACAGCACTATCAAGCATGGTCATGGCAAGCAAGTCTCCACTTGGAGATTTTTCTTTTACCAGTGACATTGTCAAGAATAGAACCTATACAACGGACAAGGAACAGACGCTGTACTCCAGCCTGATGGATGGTAAACACTCTATCCTTGGAACTTGGGAGGGAGAACTGGTTCGAGATAACCTTGCCTTATCAATTAAGAGTGAGCGAGGACAGGACCGTGGAGTTGTTATCTCTACTCACTACAATTTGAAAAAGTATCAGCGAACGAAAGAAAGTTCACAGATTATCACTCGTATCCATGCCACTTCAAGCTTTAAACAAGAGGGTCAGGATAGGGAAGCTGTCCTTCAAGTAACTGTAGACAGTCCGTTGATAAACTCTTATCCTTTCATCAATGAAGTGACCTATACAAATAATAGTGTCAGAACTCGTCAAGAGTTAATAGAGTGGGCTAGTAGCAAGTTTCGCTTAGAGGGTATTGATAAGCCCAAAGATGCCATCATCATTGAGGCATTTGAATTAGATGGTCAAACAGTTCATCTAGGCGATACAGTGACTTTAAAAAGCAAGCTACACGGCATTGATGTGAGGAAGAAAGCCCTTGCTTATGATTATGATCCTCTAGCTAAGAATTACCGCTCTATCACGTTTGATGATAAGGCAAGTATCGGTACAGGTAAAACTGGCGGAAGCTTGACTACCCTAGCAAATAATCTCCTTGAAGGGAATAAGCGGAGTGAGGATGTTGCCGTTGAAATTGCCATTGAGAATGCCAACAGAGCCTTTGATGCAGAATTTGAGAAACGTCAAGTAGCCATTGATAATGCAATCCTTCAGGCTCAAAGTCATGGGGAGGTCTATGCGGATCGATTAAAGGCTAGCATTGATAGTGAGCTTTCTTCTATTCACCAACAGATGCTGCAACAAGAAGAGGAACAGCAACGCACAACTCGTGATTTATTGGCAAAGGCTGGGGTAAATACCAACCTAGCCACAGAAGCCAAACAAAAGGCAGTACAGGCTCAAACTGGGGCAACTGAAGCTCTCAGAAGGGCAGAACAAGCCAAGCTCGATGCGATTCAAGAAGCTAACCGCTTGACTTCGACGGAGCGTAGTCAAACAGAGTTAAAAATTGCGACAGCAAAATCACAAGCTATCTCTGAGGCGAGTCGATTGGTTGATGTAGCAAAATCACTGATAGGTGGACAGTTGGCAACTGTCACTACCAATCTCACACAAACCAAGGAGGATATAAAACTACTTGCGAGTAAGCAACTGGTGGATGGTCTGACTGGTCGAGTAATTAGTGCAGAATCCATGATTCAAACGCAAGCAGACCAAATTTCCCAGCGTGTTAAGACTAGCGATTTTAACCAAGCAAAACAGAGAATCGAAACTGCAGAGTCAACGATTACGCAATTGGGGAATCGGATAACAACTGAGATTCGAGAGACCGTAGCTAAGATTCCAGTTGATTTTGGTGGTCGAAATTACATACTAAAAAGTGATACTTATATTACATCCGGGAGTAAGTTTCTAGATAGTGCTTCGGACTTTATCGACTATGCTCAGGCAGGAAAGTTTGTGACGATCAGCGTTGATATCAAGGGGGAAAATCTGTCGCCTGATGAAAGAGGACAGTCTAGGATAGGATGCGAGCTACGCTTGACTTTATCCAATGGCAATCCTCTCTATCTAAACTGCTATAAAGTTGTTTCAGCAACCCAACCTCGCGAGCGAATATACCGAACGGTTCGTATTCCTGATGGTGTATCGGTTGTTAGTGTAGCAAAGCTCAATCTTTTTGTGCAAGTCAGAGGAAATGCCTTAGCTGGAAGACCAAAGTTTGAACTTTCTTCTATGCCTACTGACTGGTCACCTGCTCCTGAAGACTTAATCACAGATCTCAGTCAAACCAGAACACTAATTACTCAGACAGCTGAGGGCCAAACTCAGCTGTCTACAAAGCTTACTCATACTGAGAATAAAATGATGAATGCTGAAACCCAAATCAGGCAATTGTTGGGTGATGTGGCTAGTAAAGTATCTAAAATGGACTATGACAATCTCAAGAGTACAGTTGAGAATCATACGACAAGTATTAATCAAACGACCCAGTCCATTTTACTTAAAGCTGACAAGACCTTTGTGGACGGTGTGAAATCTACGGCAGAAGCAGCCCTTTCAAAAGCAACTAGCAATGCGACAATGATTAGTCAGACCAAGTCTGAGCTAACTATTGCCAATGATGCCATCTCACAGAAAGTCGCAAAGACGGATTTTAATAATTTGAGCGGTCGAGTAGCAAGTGCGGAAACCACTATCCGAACACAGGCTGGGCAAATCGAACAACGACTGACGAGTACGCAAGTTGAATCTGCAATTAACTCAAAAGGCTACCAAACCAAGTCACAGGTCGATTCAAATATTATGGGTCGTGGCTATCTAACCAGCAGTTCTCTCCAGCCCTATGCGACGACAACTAGTATGCAGAATTTGGTTAGAACCACCTATGATAGTTTTACCCAGCGAATCAGTCAAACGGAAAGCAGAATCCCTACCTCAGTTTCGCATCGCAACTTAATAGCTGGTACTTCAGACAGATGGAGTGCTTATCAGACGATAAATACCAATAGTAACTGGATAGCCTCTTTAGGAAGAGTGCAATTTGGGGATAGTAGTGGAATTTATGTTGGATCAAAAGTTCATTTATATGTTCATGTCTCAGCGGATGAGATTACCTTTGACCCCGCTGTAACGTCTCGTACTATGAAACTTCAAGGTCCAATCTTGGATAGTCAAAATGCCTGGACATGGACCAACTGGAATTTGTATCACCCTTTCTATAATAAATGGAGTAGCAATCTGACAACGGGTAACAACTATCGCTTGATAAAACTGACCGCCACCGTCACTCAAGAGATGTACCAACACTCTAAAGGATTTGAACTTCAAGTCAGAGTTGATGGGGTTAAAACTGGTAAGTTCCATGTGAGAGCCTTAATGGTATCAACTGGTGATATTTTTCCAGACTACTGGACACCGTCATTAGACGACTTTACGACGGTAACCGCCTTTCATGAAGTGCGGGATACTGTAAGTAGTCATACTCGAACAATTGGAGATCACACCAATCAAATCAGTCAGGTTGTCCAAACGGCTAATGGGATTGTGACACGAGTGGGCAATCTAGAAACAAGTCGAGCGACAACGGCGGCAGTTAATGCCATTCAAACTCAGGTTTCAACACTTGCAGGGGCGTGGTCGGTTCGAAATCTGACCAGTGCAGGAACAGTCCTGAGTCAGCTCAATCTCAATAAGGATGGCACAGTCAAGATTGATGGAAAACTCGTCCAAATTACAGGCACAACCTATATCCAAGATGGAGTAATTGCGAGCGGTAAGATTGCCAGTCTTGATGCAGGAAAGATTACGACAGGTATTATCTCTGCAGCTCGAATTGGAGCAGAAGCAATCACTGCGGATAAGTTAAAGGTTGACCAAGCTTTCTTTACCAAGTTTATGGCAACAGAAGCCTATCTTAAGCAGTTATTTGCCAAATCAGCCTTTATAACCCAAGTGCAGTCAGTAACACTATCTGCCAACAACATTTCTGGTGGTATCTTGTCAGCAATCAACGGAGCCATGAAAATCAATCTGTCACTTGGAAACATCAAGTTCTTTACAAACTCTCCATCCATTTCTCGTGAGGTTAGTGGTTATCCTCACCAGTGGGTTTCATTTGAAACAGGTACCTCAAACGGCAAGCCATGTGGTGTAACCATTATCGGTTCCAATCGATGGAACAACTGGAATGCCAATGACGGTGGCTTTGTAGGGATTAGAGCATGGAACGGTACTGATACTGACCAAATTGATGTGGTAGGTGATAAAGTACGTTTAGCTAGTGCTCCATATACCAATCCAGATGGGTGGGAGATTGTAACGTTGCCTAACCGACTGAGTATTGATGCTTTTAAAGCATCTGACCGACCAAGTTCTATTTTGAATATCGGAGATATCCGCATCTATCGAAATGGGACAACCTATGTCAGCTTGAAAGACGTACTTCATCAATTCAATCACAATTTTAAACACTTAGTAAACATCACAGGTCGAGGTGACGTCATCTTGACATGGGATACGATTAAATAAAGGAGTTCACAGATGAATCTAGAACAAATCAACCAATCATTAAAATTAACCATCCAGGAGCTTGTCTCCAAGCTATCTGATGAGATTACCGCTAAGAACCTCATTGCCATCCAATTGGTGGAAAGGGATGAGGAGCTTAGTCAATTGCGGAAAGAAAAACAGGAATTGACGGAGTTGTTAGAAGTTCAGACAAAACCTGAAGAAGAGAAAGGAGAATAGTTGCTATGGCACTACTCAATATTGACAAAGTAACAGAACCATTTGATTTGGAAACAGCTCTCGCTTACATGCGTAAGAATGGAGAGTTCATCCGATGTAAGACAGCTGAGCAGGATTTTTACATGTATCTTGAAGAAGTAAGGCGACCTGCCATTAAAAATGGAAGGCGGCAGTTGGTTACAACAGAAACAGTTTGGGCGTTTAATCAGTGGGGTAGTACCACATTAACTCTGAATCTTTCTGATTTATTTCATGAATGTTTTTATCTGATGCGGTTTGATGAGAACGGTCAACCGGATTGGTCAGACCCTACCATTGTGCAGGAAGGCCCAGTAGAAAGTGAGGTGACCGATGAAGGAACTGTTAACTCTTAATAAGATTTTATTTTCCATGATTGGAGGCTTGATTGGTAGTCTATTTGGAGAGTTGGATGGTATCTTATATGCCCTACTTGTCTTCATTATTATTGACTATCTAACAGGAATTTTTGCGGCAGTTGTAGAGAAACAATTGTCAAGTAGTATCGGTTTTCGTGGCATCTTTAAAAAGATAGCCATTTTATTTTTAGTTTCACTAGGTCATCTGATTGATACTGCAATCATCAAGCAGGGTGGAACAATTCGAACCATGGTCATTTTCTTTTATCTCAGTAATGAGGGGTTAAGTATTCTAGAAAATACCGTTCGAATTGGTTTACCAATACCTGAGAAACTACAAGCAATCTTAAAACAAATCAACGAGAGGTGAGAAGATATGGGAAAACATCTAGTCATTTGTGGTCATGGCCAAGGGCGAACAAGCTATGATCCTGGAGCAGTGAATGCCAAACTAGGTATCACAGAAGCAGGAAAGGTTCGAGAATTAGCCAAGTTAATGTCTAAGTACAGTGGACAGCGAATTGATTTTATTACCGAACAAAATGTTTATGATTATCGGAGTATTACTAGTATTGGTAAGGGATACGACTCGATTACTGAATTGCACTTCAATGCCTTTAATGGAAGTGCTAAAGGTACAGAAGTCTTGATTCAATCTTCCTTAGAAGCAGATAAGGAAGATATGGCTATCCTGTCTCTCCTTTCACACTATTTCCAAAATCGTGGCATTAAGAAGGTAGATTGGCTATATAATGCCAATCAAGCAGCAAGTCGTGGATACACCTATCGTTTGGTGGAGATTGCTTTCATCGATAATGAACAAGATATGGCGATTTTTGAGAACAAGAAAGAGGATATTGCGAGAGGTCTTGTGTCAGCAATAACAGGAGTTGAGGTCAAGACCATAGTTCCCTCGACACCCAGTTCAACCGTTGGGAGTTCAGGAACTCCTTCAAAACCAGTCTATCTTGTTGGTGATAGTCTTAGGGTGTTGCCTCATGCGACTCATTATCAGACTGGTCAGAAAATCGCCAACTGGGTCAAGGGGCGCACCTACAAAATCCTTCAAGTGAAGAATATTCACCAGTCCAACAGTAAGAGAGCTTATCTACTTGATGGAATCAAGTCATGGGTGCTTGAGCAGGATGTAGAAGGAACAACTAAAGGCCATAGTGAGCAGACCTATCAAGCACAGAAAGGCGATACGTATTATGGAATCGCTCGGAAGTTTGGTTTAACAGTAGATGCCCTACTTGCGGTGAATGGTTTGAAGAAGTCGGATATCCTGAAAGTTGGGCAAACACTCAAGGTTAACACAGCTTCAAGGACAACAACCGCTATTCCAACCAGTGTTGCCAGTCGTGTGGTTGCGTCAGCATTATCCAAGGTCGGTCAAAAGGTGACCGTTCCATCTAACCCTTATGGTGGACAGTGTGTTGCCTTGGTGGATAAGATTGTTCAAGAGCTTACGGACAAGAATATGTCCTATACAAATGCCATTGATTGTTTGAAGAAAGCAAAATCAAATGGTTTCCAAGTAATCTACGATGCTTGGGGTGTGAATCCTAAAGCAGGTGATTTTTATGTCATTGAGACAGATGGTTTGGTCTATGGGCATATTGGTGTCTGTGTGACAGATTCTGACGGAAAAAGTATTGATGGTGTGGAACAGAATATTGATGGATATTCTGACTATAATAAGAACGGTATCAATGACCAATTAGAAATTGGTGGCGGTGGAATTACTCGTCGTGTGAAACGGCAATGGATGGCGGATGGCTCACTCTACGATTCTACTGGAACAGTTAAACTCGGTAAAGTTGTAGGTTGGTTTAGAATATCATAATTAAGTCTTAAGCCTGGTGGGAACATCAGGCTTTATTTTTTTGCTTTTTTTTCAATAAGTGCGGAAAAATTACTCCCAAACCTACCTAGTAAGGTAGGAGGAATATTTGTATTCCATGAACTTTGGCATAAATTTATCAGGTCGAATTAGTTTGTCTGATAACTTGACTTATTTTCCCTTTAGAGTGATATATAGTGTGCCATTACATAGGAAGGAGAGTAAATGTCCGTAAAAAAGATTAGAGTCAATAAACAAAAACACAAGCAGAGGATCTGTGCCTACATTCGAGTTTCGACGACTAATGGAAGTCAGTTAGAATCGTTAGAAAATCAGAAACATTATTTTGAAAACCTGTATTCCAATAGAGACGATATTGATTTTGTAGGTGTTTATCATGACAGAGGTATATCTGGTTCTAAGGATAATCGTCCAAATTTTCAAGCCATGATTGAAAATTGTCGTAAAGGTATGATTGATATTATTCATACCAAGTCAATTGCTCGATTTGCTAGAAACACGGTTACAGTTCTTGAAATTAGTCGTGAACTGAAGGCAATAGGAGTAGACATTTTCTTTGAGGAACAAAACATTCATACCCTTTCTAGTGAAGGGGAAGTGATGCTTTCAGTATTAGCTAGTATTGCTGAGGACGAGTTGAGGAGTATGAGTGGCAATCAACGTTGGGCATTTCAAAAGAAGTTTCAACGAGGAGAGCTAGTCATTAACACCAAGCGATTCTTAGGATATGATATAGACGAGAATGGTGAGTTGATTATCAATCCAGAAGAAGCTTTGATAGTCAGAAAAATATTTGCACTTTACCTTGAAGGGTATGGTACTCATCGTATTGCCAAACTGTTAAATGAAAAGGGAGTTGCGACGGTTACAGGTGCTAAATGGCATGACACCACAATCCGTCAAATGTTAAGCAATGAAAAATACAACGGTTCGGTCTTATTGCAGAAGTATTTTCACGATGGTGTGAATGGTCCTAAAAAATTGAATCAGGGGGAACTCGAACAATACCTGATAGAGGATAATCATGAAGCTATTATTTCAATGGAAGATTGGCAAGCAGTCCAGGTAAAACTAAACAGTAGAAGATGGCAACAAGGTAGAAACAAAACCTATAAATTTACGGGGTTATTAAAGTGTCAGCATTGTGGTTCGACTCTAAAGAGACAAGTTTCTTACAAGAAAAAAATTGTTTGGTGCTGTTCCAAATACATTAAGGTGCGGATGAGGGCATCTCAGCAACTAATACCAAAAAACGTGATGCTTTTAACCGCTTGATACAAGATTGTAGGGCTGGTAAGGTGGATAGGATTTTGGTAAAGTCGATCAGTCGCTTTGCAAGAAACACCCTTGATTGTATAAAATACGTCCGAGAGTTGAAAGAACTTGGTGTTGGTGTGACTTTTGAGAAGGAGAATATTGACAGCCTAGATTCCAAAGGTGAAGTTCTCCTTACAATCCTTTCTTCCTTAGCACAGGATGAGTCACGCTCGATCTCAGAGAATGCGACGTGGGGAATTCGTAAAAAGTTTGAACGTGGTGAGGTGCGCGTGAATACCACAAAGTTCATGGGTTATGACAAGGATGAGAATGGTAGGCTTATCATTAACCCTCAGCAAGCTGAAACTGTTAAATTCATATACGAGAAATTCTTAGAGGGGTACAGTCCTGAATCCATTGCTAAGTATTTGAATGACAATGAAATACCTGGTTGGACAGGAAAGGCAAATTGGTATCCAAGTGCTATACAGAAAATGCTTCAAAATGAAAAGTACAAGGGTGATGCCTTATTGCAAAAGACTTTTACCGTTGATTTTCTGACTAAGAAACGAGTTCAAAATGACGGTCAGGTTAACCAATACTATGTAGAAAATAGCCATGAGGCCATTATTGATGAGGAGACTTGGGAGACTGTTCAACTGGAAATGGCTAGACGCAAAACCTACCGAGATGAGCATCAGCTCAAATCTTATATCATGCAGAGTGAGGACAACCCATTTACCACCAAGGTGTTCTGCGGAGCCTGCGGGTCAGCCTTTGGACGGAAGAATTGGGCAACCAGCCGAGGGAAACGTAAAGTTTGGCAATGTAACAACCGCTATCGCATAAAGGGTGTTGAAGGGTGTTACAGTAGCCATTTGGATGAGGCGACACTCGAGCAGATTTTTCTAAAGGCATTAGAGCTACTAAGCGAGAACATTGATTTGCTTGATGGCAAGTGGGAGAAAATCTTAGCAGAGAATCGCCTACTGGATAAGCACTACAGCATGGCATTGAGTGACCTGCTTAGGCAGGAGCAGATAGACTTCAACCCCTCAGATATGTGCCGAGTGCTAGACCATATCAGGATAGGACTTGATGGTGAAATAACCGTTTGTTTACTGGAAGGAACTGAGGTAGATTTATAAAGCAAACGTAAGCATTATGTGCAATCCTACCATGAGGACGAGGAAATAACCCCGGAGCAGGCTCACAAGAACGCTGTCGAGCTGGCAGAGCATACAAAGGCATGGAAAGGGCATGAAGTTCTGATAGCCACGCATATAGACAAGGGGCATATACACACGCACTTTATTGTCAATTCCGTAAATTATGAGAACGGTCATAAGCTCCAATGGATGTAGGACGGATTTTGCGGACATTCAAAATAAAAAAGAATGTGGAGGTAACAGACAATGGCAAAATCATTATTTGAGGAACTGGGCGGCAAATACGAAAGGCAAGGGGATTATTTGATACCGTGCTTAACTGTACCCGCCGAAGAAGAACAGGCAATAGGCATCTGGGGGCAACGGCATTTAGATTATCTAAAACAGTACCGTAAAGTTACATACACCAATCTTCTTACAAGCGGCAGGCTAAACGCCTACCTTGCCGACATCAACAGACAGGCACAGGAACGCTTTGAAAGGCTCATAGAGGGTATGAAACAGGCACAGGGCATAACGGAACAGCTAAAGGCAGAAAACGCCTTAGAATGGACAGGATGCCTCAATAACATAAGGGCTTGTGCGAGGGAGATTGTGGAAAAGGAAATTATTTTTGCATAAACAGATGATTAGTGGCAGGGGGAAATCCTGCCGCTTTTTCTGCTTTAGTTTGTCAGCTTGACAAATAAAGGGTTAAGGAATATAATTAGATTCAGTATTATACAAGGAGTTAATAAATATGCGGCAAGGTATTCTTAAATAAACTGTCAATTTGATAGTGGGAACAAAAAGTAGCAGTCCCGTTTCACTTTTAATATGGGGCTTAGTTTTTTGTACCCAGTTTAAGAATACTTTTATCATGTAATTTTATATGCCCGAAAACATATAAGTGTTTTGGGGCTATTGGAGTTATTTACCCAGTGATAGGAGTATTTATCACTGGGTATTTTTATGCCCTTTTTTGGGTGTTGATAGGAGGAAAATCACATGAAAATAATTAACTTAGGCATTCTGGCTCACGTTGACGCAGGAAAGACAACATTAACGGAGAGTTTATTGTATACCAGTGGTGCAATTGCAGAACCAGGGAGCGTAGATAAAGGCACAACAAGGACAGATACAATGAATTTGGAGCGTCAAAGGGGAATCACTATCCAGACAGCAGTGACATCTTTTCAGTGGGAGGATGTAAAAGTCAACATTATAGATACGCCAGGCCATATGGATTTTTTGGCGGAAGTATACCGTTCTTTATCCGTATTAGACGGAGCAGTATTATTAGTTTCTGCAAAGGATGGCATACAGGCACAGACCCGTATACTGTTTCATGCACTACAGACAATGAAGATTCCGACAATTTTTTTCATCAATAAAATTGACCAAGAGGGGATTGATTTGCCAATGGTATATCAAGAAATGAAAGCAAAGCTTTCTTCGGAAATTATAGTGAAGCAAAAGGTTGGGCAGCATCCCCATATAAATGTAACGGACAATGACGATATGGAACAGTGGGATGCGGTAATTATGGGAAACGATGAACTATTAGAGAAATATATGTCAGGGAAACCGTTTAAAATGTCAGAACTGGAACAGGAAGAAAACAGGAGATTCCAAAACGGAACGTTATTTCCCGTTTATCACGGAAGTGCTAAAAACAATCTGGGGATTCGGCAGCTTATAGAAGTGATTGCCAGTAAGTTTTATTCATCAACGCCTGAAGGTCAATCTGAACTATGCGGGCAGGTTTTTAAGATTGAATATTCAGAGAAAAGGCGGCGTTTTGTTTATGTGCGTATATATAGCGGAACATTGCATTTGAGGGATGTTATTAAAATATCTGAAAAAGAGAAAATAAAAATCACAGAGATGTGTGTTCCGACAAACGGTGAATTATATTCATCCGATACAGCCTGCTCTGGTGATATTGTAATTTTACCAAATGATGTTTTGCAGCTAAACAGTATTTTGGGGAACGAAATGCTGTTGCCGCAGAGAAAATTTATTGAAAATCCTCTCCCTATGCTCCAAACAACGATTGCAGTAAAGAAATCTGAACAGCGGGAAATATTGCTTGGGGCACTTACAGAAATTTCAGATGGCGACCCTCTTTTAAAATATTATGTGGATACTACAACGCATGAGATTATACTTTCTTTTTTGGGGAATGTGCAGATGGAAGTCATTTGTGCCATCCTTGAGGAAAAATATCATGTGGAGGCAGAAATAAAAGAGCCTACTGTTATATATATGGAAAGACCGCTTAGAAAAGCAGAATATACCATCCACATAGAAGTCCCGCCAAATCCTTTCTGGGCTTCTGTCGGGTTGTCCATAGAGCCGCTCCCTATTGGAAGCGGAGTGCAGTATGAAAGCAGAGTTTCACTTGGATATTTAAATCAATCGTTCCAAAATGCGGTTATGGAGGGGGTTCTTTATGGCTGCGAGCAGGGGCTGTATGGATGGAAAGTGACAGACTGTAAAATCTGTTTTGAATATGGATTGTATTATAGTCCTGTAAGTACCCCCGCAGACTTTCGGCTGCTTTCCCCTATCGTATTGGAGCAGGCTTTAAAAAAAGCAGGGACAGAACTATTAGAGCCATATCTCCACTTTGAAATTTATGCACCGCAGGAATATCTCTCACGGGCGTATCATGATGCTCCAAGGTATTGTGCAGATATTGTAAGTACTCAGATAAAGAATGACGAGGTCATTCTGAAAGGAGAAATCCCTGCTAGATGTATTCAAGAATACAGGAACGATTTAACTTATTTCACAAATGGGCAGGGAGTCTGCTTGACAGAGTTAAAAGGATACCAGCCAGCTATTGGTAAATTTATTTGCCAACCCCGCCGCCCGAATAGCCGTATAGATAAGGTTCGGCATATGTTCCACAAGTTAGCTTAACAGCTTGCAAAAGTCATATAAAATGAGATTTGAAAGGATTAGAGACTAATTATGATGAAATGCGAATGGATATTGTGTCCTGTTTGTGGGAGCAAAACCCGTAATAAAATTAGGAAGGACACTGTTTTGGAGAATTATCCCCTTTATTGTCCAAAATGCAGACAAGAAAGATTGATTAAAGTTGACAACTTGAAGATAACTGTCATCAAAGAGCCAGACGCTTAAGACGCAGAGCCGATGAAATTGTGGAACAATTCACGAATCATCGGCTCTTTTTGTTTCGTATTTGAAAGAACAAACTCACCAAATAAAAAAAACGATATTCGGGTGGGTTATTTTGTTATACCCTAAATTACCCTCTGAGTAAGCACGACCTTAAAGACTTAAAGGAACGGTGCAACGAGCAGAGCTGGGAACAGGGCTTGCATGTGCCGGAGAAAGGAAAGACATTTGCTGGAGAAGTCCGGGAAGAAACGGTGGCATGGAGCAAAGACACCTACCAGCTTTTGAAACAGGCAGAGCAGGGAAAGGTCAAAAGCTATGTGCAGGATATTGCCCTTGCGGTGCTGGATTGTAAGGAAACAGCGACCAGCCGGGAAACCTTTATCCGGCTGATGAATGAAAGAGGGTACGGGGTGGACTGGCAGGACAGCCACAAGTACATCACATATACCGACTTAGCCAGGGAACAGGCAGGAGAAAAGGCTTGTAAAATCAGGGATAACAAGCTGGAAAAATACTACAATATGGATTTTGGAAAGGAGAGTATGGAGCATGAGTTTGAGAGAAATGCACGAACAGCAGAAGCAGAGCAGTCCAAGAGAGCAGCTTCAAGAGTTAAACCGACAGAGCCGGACAGAGCTGGAAAACAGTCTGCTCAAAGAAGCGTTGGCGATGTCGAGCGAGAACTGCGAGGAATTGATGAAGCAGTCAAATCAAGAACAAGTGAGGGCAGAGCAGAACAGGCAGAGAGACGCAGAGCAGAACAGGAAGCTCATCAGCGAGCTGAAGCAGAGCGTAGAGCTGCTGAAGAACAGCAACGAATTGCTTCAAGACGCTATATCGGGCGAGATTGGGAGCCTGAAAGATGAGGTTAAGGAAAACACCGTCCAAGAGGTTAGAAAGGCGTTACAGGCGAATATAGAGGCTATACAGAGGGCTACAAAGCTTCTTGAGAAGCAGTCTGATACACTTACGAGCGTGATGAAGCAGAAGATCCGGGAGCTTGAGGAAAGTAAGAACAGTTTTTTTAGATATGAGGGCTTGAAGTTGTACCTGTTTTGGGGCGGTATGGTCTGCAAAGGCTGTAACTACAGGGGGAAACCATTGTGGTTACAGCCTTTTTTGCGTTTTTGTGGTAAAATGATGAATGAACAGTATCAAATCGTTATCGGCAAAATTTTACCCAAACGATATAGAAAGCTATATTGCTTATAAAGCACCATTCATAGAGAAAATTTACGCTGAAATAGGACTATGAAAAATCTAAGTTTATCGAACTTAGCAAACTATAAGTTTCTAAGAGATAAAACCTATAAAACTTGTACGGATATTGTAGGGTAGGAAAAGAAATCTTCCTCTATACTAAAATAAACCGAATGAAAAGGGGGATCGAAGTGAATATTATCAAGTCGTTTAACAATACGATTGATTATCTTGAAACAGTTCTTGATGATGAAATTGACGAAAAGAAAGTAGCACAGCTATCCGGATATTCGTACTCGATGTTTAGTCGCTTGTTTTCTATTCTGACCGAAACAACGCTCTCAGAATATTTAAGAAGCAGAAGATTGACGGAAGCAGCCGTTATTTTAAGAGATACGGACGAAAAGATTATTGATGTTGCCTTCAAATTCGGATATGAGTCATCGGATTCGTTTGGAACAGCTTTTAAGAATTTTCATGGATTTACTCCTTCAGAGGTAAGAAACGGGAAACCATTCAAATTAGTATCACGAGTGCAATTATCACTCAGTGTAAGAGGAGGAAGAAGTATGAATATTACAATTCAAAAGAAAAAAGCATTTACAGTTGCAGGGATCAATGAAAATAGCATCAATTCATCATTATGTTCAGGTATATGGGGGAAATTGTTTTCTAAGGTTAGCCATGAAGAAATCTCAAAATTTGGGACAGGAGAATCTGTTGGGGTTTGCCACGATATATTAAACCTTGATAATCATGATGTTTTAGAATCCAATACAATTAGCTATATGGCAGGCTATATTGTTAATGATGTGGATAAAGCAAGAAGCATAGGCTTAGATGTTTTGGAAGTGGAAGAAGCGGAGTATGCTGTTGTAGAATTAATAGGATCTGTTCCGGATTGTATTCATAACGGATGGAAATATGCGTTGGAAGTTTTCTTCCCTGAGCATGGTTATGTTCATTCAGGAAAACCTGACTTTGAATATTATTATGAAGGTGATATGGATAGTAAAGATTATAAAATGGAGCTTTGGATTCCGATAACTAAAGCTAAAAAAATACCAGTTAATCTATCTGATACCTTTTAACGATATCTCGATAGGACTTAAAGGCGAAATCGCGGTTCGCTTCCTGCAAGGAACTGAGGTAGATTTATAGAGTAAAGAAAGGCTGTGACGACAGTGGGAACCCACTGTGGTTACAGCCTTTTTTGCGTTTTTGTGGTAGAATCAAATTGTAGAACAATTTGGAGGTCATAAGATATTAGTCGACTTTATGATTCGATTGAAGAATCCTTCCGATTCAGTGAGTATTTGAATTTCAGCGATTATACTGAACTAAAGAATTTTAATTCAAATAGTGTTGTATTCGAAATTGAAAACAAAATAGATGGTCAGTTAATTAGTTTTGAGGCTGATACAGATATTAACGCCTATGAAGGATCCGAAAGTTTCCTATATTTAAAGTATAAAAAAGATGGAAGTTCAAGTTCAGAATCAATTGGAAGAGTGTCCTATACTAATGGAGAGGTTGAATTCGATGAGTTTCAAGGTACTTATATGCCGGTCCAGATGGATGGTGTTTCAGAGCACGAACTGTCTAGATTAGGTAGTAAAATGGTTGATATAATAAATAGTGATTTTATAGACTATAAGGATTTGGTGGGAAGTTCCGAATATTCCATTATTAAAGACGGTGGTTCTTATCCAATTTTAGATTTACCATGTCAAGAGTGTGGAGAGTATTGGATATGTATTGACGAAGCTTTTACTGACAGAGGAAAGTGTTTGAACTGTGGAGAAATAAATGAGGTGACAGGCTGTGAGCGTTGTGGCGGCTATGATTTTGGTACACCTAGTGATTATGACTATCCATTTTTATGTGATAGCTGCTGTAATTACTATAAAGAAGAGTAAATAAATTCCGTTCCACAGTATCATTCTAAAATAACTTTCAATCCCTTTCGTCTATTAGTATAGAAGAAAGCTCTCAGCACATGTGGAAGTTGTGGGATTATTAAAAAAACGCAATTAGATTGTCCAGCTTGCTCTCCTGTTTTTGAGCAAGCTAATTCAAAGGTCCCCAGGACCTTTGAATTCCCAAATACGCATCACGTCGAGTGTGTTGCTCTGCTCGTAAAAGCCTAGAAACCTTTGAACGAAAGGGATTCCATAGGAGAATTACCCATTTTCTCTAATTAGATAAAATGTAACCTCTTTTATTCTTGTATAACTACTTTACAAGTTTTGAAAATTTGGTATTATCTGTATCATTTATATATTTGTATATTTATGTTCGAGAAAATCTATACGCATAGTTAAGAAAGAAAAGAGCCGCGAAAGCGACTCTTTTTGGTTTTAAATGATTACCCAACAAACTCGTTGATTTCTTTTTCGATGTTGGCGATTTTTTCTTCCGCTTCGGCAAGTGTTTCACCAACTGTTGCGATGTAGAATTTGATTTTTGGTTCTGTTCCCGAAGGACGAACTGCAAACCAAGAATCATCTGCCAAGGTGTATTTCAAGACATCTGATGGAGGAGTAGTGAGTTTTTCAACGTTTCCATCTTTATCTGTCTTAGTTTGAAGGGCAAAGTCTTCAAAGACTGCGATGTCCGTTGCGTTGAATTGAGCTGGTGAGTTATCGCGGAATTTAGCCATGATTGCCTTGATTTGTTCTGCACCGTCTTTACCAGAAAGGGTAACAGAGATTGTTTTCTCAGCAAAGTAGCCGTATTCTTTGAAGATTTCATCGATACCGTCAGCCAAGGTCATACCACGTGAACGGTAGTAGGCAGCAATTTCAGCAACCATAAGCACAGCCTGGATAGCATCCTTGTCACGCACGAATGGCTTGATGAGGTAGCCGAAGCTCTCTTCGAAACCAAACATATAGGTATGGTTGTGTTTTTCTTCAAACTCTTGGATTTTCTCAGCGATGAACTTGAAACCTGTCAAGACGTTGAACATGGTAGCACCGTAGCTTTCAGCAATCTTAGTTACCAACTCAGTGGATACAATTGACTTAGCAAGGGCAGCGTTTGCAGGAAGTGTGCCTGCTTGCTTGTGGGCTTCAAGGATGTATTTAGCAATGATAGCGCCGATTTGGTTACCAGAAAGGTTCCAGTATGAACCGTCAGCTTGACGAACTTCAACACCAACACGGTCAGCGTCAGGGTCAGTTGCAAGAAGGACATCTGCACCGACTTCACGGCCCAATTCTTCCGCAAGGGCAAATGCAGCTTGGCTTTCTGGGTTTGGTGAAGCGACAGTAGAGAAGTCAGGGTCAGCAGTAGCTTGTGCTTCAACAACTTGGACAGACTCAAAACCAGCTTGTGCAAGGGCACGACGAGCCAACATTTCACCCGTACCATGAAGCGGTGTGTAGACAATCTTCATGTCTTTACCGTATTCAGCAATCAATTCAGGGTTGATGTTGAGGTCTTTGAGTTCTTCAAGATATTTAACGTCAGTTTCTTCGCCAAGAACCGTAATCAAGCCATTTTCCTTGCTGGCTTCAAGGTCAGCCAATTTAACTGCAAATGGATTGTCGATGGCACGGATGAAGTTGGTCAATGCATCTGCATCAGCAGGTGGCATTTGTCCGCCGTCTTCACCGTAAACCTTGTAGCCGTTAAATTCTTTCGGGTTGTGGCTGGCAGTCACCATGATACCTGCGATTGCATTGTAATGGCGTACAGCGAATGACAACTCAGGAGTTGGACGTAAGCTTTCAAATACATAGGATTTGATGCCATGCGCTGCCAAAACTTGAGCCGATTCAAAGGCAAATTCTGGCGAGAAGTGACGTGAGTCGTAAGCGATGGCAACACCACGTTTTTTAGCTTCTTCACCTTTTGATTCTACCAATTTTGCCAATCCTTCAGTAGCTTGACGGACTACGAATACGTTGATTCGGTTGGTACCAGCGCCAATATAGCCACGCATACCAGCTGTACCAAATTCAAGATTTGTATAGAAGGCATCTTCTTTTGTTTTTTCATCCATTGCGACTAATTCTTCACGCAAGTAATCTGGAAGGTCCGCAAAGTCGAGCCATGTTTGATAGGTTTCTTGATAAGTCATCGCATATCTCCTTAAAAATTTTTCTATTAAACGCTTTCATTATACCATGTTTGAAAAGAAAAATCACGCTTTCACGTGATTTTCTGATATTTATTTTTGAACTTTCTGTAAAACTGGAACGATAGCTATGGTTAAGAGACCGGAGATGGTTAATTCTGCAATAGAATTGAATGAGACGATACTAGCTAGTAACAATTTTATATCCCCAGCATATACATTAGAAAATAGGAAGAAGATACCAGTCAAGACAAAAATTGTATTTGTCAAGGTACCAGTAAGACCTGCTAGTAGGAGCCCCTTTTTGTTTTTCATCAATTTGTAAACAAAATATGGTGTAACTCCGATTAAAATACGTGGAACTAAGGCAATCAGGATAGAATTGAAGTTTCCATGTTCTACGAAAGGAGAGAAAACATAACTCATCGGTGAAAGGATTATGCTATTGCGGATGATACTCATTATTCCCATAAAACCTCCCAGTTGTGCCCCTAAGCGTGGACCGTAAAGAATGGAAGCGATGATGATGGGGATATGTGTAATAGTCGGTTTTATTGGCAAGATAAAATTAGTAAAAATCATCTGACTGACCACTTCAATGACAATCATGATTGTTAGAAATATTGCAAGAGTCGCAACGTCCCTAGATTTATTTGTTTTCATTTAGAACCTCCATTACTTTATTAAGAATCACATCAACCTCGGCCAGAGCGCCTGTACCAAAGTCGCCGCAAGCAAGCAGAGCTTCACGCGGTTTGATTTCCTCAAAACCATACTCTATGAGGGTTTTGATATTTTTCTGGGTAGCAGGATTGAGGTACATGTTAGTATTCATAGCAGGTGCCAGCAGTTTTTTAGTACCAATTGGCAGAGCCAGGGCTGTTGCAGTAATAATGTTGTCAGCCATACCATTAGCTAATTTAGCTATCGTATTGGCAGAAGCAGGGGCAAGTAAAAATAAGTCTGTTTCTTTGGCAATATCGATATGCTTGATAAGAGTAGGATTTTCTTCAATCATGACATCTGTGTGAACCAGATTTTTTGACAAGGATTGGAGAGTCAAAGGTGTGATGAAGTCCATAGCAGAGCGACTCATGAGGACTGTAACCTGATGACCGAGCTTGGTAAATTGACTGGTTAGGTCAGCTGCTTTGTAGGCTGAAATAGAGCCAGTAACGGCAAGTGTGATATTAGCCATTTTGTTCTCCTTTTTCTAGGGTATTTAAAATGAGCTGAGCAATTTCATCTTTTGTCTGTGCTTGAATTTCCCTTGTTTTATCAACTAAATAGGCAATATGTTGATTTTCTCCAATATCCTTCAAGTCATTAGCAAGTATATAATCAGCGCCATTTCGCTCAATGCTTTGGCGAGCTACGGCAAATAATTCCTCCTTAGGAACATTAACCAATAGTTTGAAGCCAAAGAGTGTGATAGCTGGATTCCATGTTTTTACATAGGAAATGACCTTGGGAGTTTTTTTCAAGAAAAGAACTTGGTAGTCATCCTTGGATGAAATCTTACTTTCTGTATTCTGTTTTTTTAGTAGGCTAGAGATGTCTTCAGTTGCTCTTAGTTCATCTAAACCAGTCATATAAACAGGTGTATAATCGGATACAGCCATGCTATGAATCAGGGCCTGATGGGTTTTGACTAAAGGTTCTAATGTTTCTTTCAAACTATCAACATTTGTGATTTCGATAATGGTTAAATTCTTCTGAGAATTTGGTTTGACAGCCTGTCTTGTAGTCACAAGAGTAACTTCATGACCACGTTTCAAGGCTTGTTCGGCAATGATTTTTCCAAGATTTCCAGAAGCATGGTTTGTAATAGCGCGGACTTGATCGATAGCTTCGCTTGTTCCGCCTGATGTAATCAATAGTTTCATGTTCATATTTTACTAGAATTTCTATTTTTCGTAAAGTTTGCACTAACTCATTTGCTAATAAATCTGTGACATTGGAAAATGATAACACTAATAAAAAATATAAGGATCAGTCTTAGACGGAAGTATAGAGCTATGATATGATGAGAATACAGTTTTTAAAAATTTGTATCTGTTTAAGTAAGGGAACCTGTAGTTTTTCTGAAAATTCCGTACGTTAGTGAATAAATAGTAAAAAATATGCGAAAATAAGTTGTGGTATGGTATAATGTCCATAAAAAATAAGGAAATTAGGAGCTCTCATGAAAACAGATATTGAAATTGCACAAAGTGTAACCTTGAAACCAATCACAGAAATCGTTGAAAAAGTTGGTATCAGCTTTGATGATATTGAACTTTATGGAAAATACAAGGCAAAATTGTCTTTCGATAAAATCAATGCCGTCAAGGAAAATGCGCCTGGTAAGTTGATTTTAGTAACAGCTATCAACCCAACGCCAGCTGGAGAAGGTAAGTCGACTATTACTATCGGTTTGGCAGATGCTCTTTCTAAAATTGGCAAGAAAACCATGATTGCTCTCCGTGAGCCTTCTTTGGGACCTGTCATGGGGATTAAAGGTGGAGCTGCAGGTGGTGGCTATGCTCAGGTATTGCCAATGGAAGACATCAACTTGCATTTTACAGGCGACATGCATGCCATTACCACAGCAAACAATGCCCTTTCAGCCTTGATTGATAACCATATCCATCAGGGGAATGTGATTGGTATTGATCAACGTCGTATTATCTGGAAACGTGTTGTGGACCTCAACGATCGTGCCCTTCGTAAGGTAACAGTTGGCTTGGGTGGTCCGCTCAATGGTATTCCGCGTGAAGATGGATTCGATATTACCGTAGCTTCTGAAGTCATGGCGATTTTGTGCTTGGCGACGGACATCAATGACTTGAAAGAACGTTTGGCAAATATTGTTATCGGTTATCGTTTCGATCGCAGTCCTGTCTACGTGCGTGATTTGGCGGTGGAAGGTGCTTTGACCCTTATTTTGAAGGACGCTATTAAACCAAACCTTGTCCAAACCATCTATGGCACGCCAGCCTTTGTTCATGGTGGTCCATTTGCTAACATTGCCCACGGCTGCAACTCAGTCCTGGCAACAACAACCGCTCTGCGATTGGCCGACTATACCGTCACAGAAGCAGGCTTCGGGGCTGACCTTGGAGCAGAGAAGTTCCTTGATATTAAGGTGCCGAACTTACCTAAGGCTCCTGATGCAGTGGTGATTGTAGCGACCCTGCGTGCGCTTAAAATGCACGGTGGTGTAGCTAAGGCAGAACTTTCTGCTGAAAATGTAGAGGCAGTCAAAGCTGGTTTTTCTAACTTGAAGCGTCACGTTGAAAATATCCAGAAGTACGGTATTCCAGCGGTGGTTGCTATCAACGAATTCGTCTCAGATACAGCTGATGAAATTGCAGCTTTGAAAGAACTTTGTGCTGAAATTGGCGTACCTGTCGAGTTGGCAAGTGTTTGGGCAAATGGCGCTGATGGTGGTGTTGAACTGGCTGAAACAGTTGTTGCTACTATTGATAACCAAGCAGCAAACTACCAACGCCTCTACAAGGCTGAGGATAGTTTGGAAGAAAAAGTGACCAAGATTGTTACACAAATCTACGGTGGTACAGGCGTTGTCTTTGAGAAGAAGGCTCGTAACCAGCTGGCTGAATTTGCTAAGAATGGCTGGGATAAGTTGCCAGTCTGCATGGCCAAGACCCAATACAGCTTCTCAGATGATCAGTTTGCCATTGGTGCACCAACAGGATTTGACATTACAGTCCGTGAATTTGTGCCAAAATTAGGTGCAGGCTTTATCGTTGCCTTGACTGGAGATGTCATGACCATGCCCGGTTTGCCAAAAGCTCCCGCAGCTCTCAACATGGATGTGGCAGCAGACGGGACGGCTATCGGCTTGTTCTAACAAGAATGAATATAAAAAATCCGCTCAAAGGCGGATTTTTTATCTATTCAGATAGTTTCTCAACCGTTTGATAGGCAAGTAAGCCAAGTAAAATACTCAAGATAGGAAACACCGTCTGGAAGATACCAGTGTTGAATGGTGAATTAAAGAGGAAATGGATTCCAAAGCTTGCACCAATCCAAAATACTCCCTGTGCTTTTGATATGCCTGTATTTTTCGTGAGAAGGGCTACTAAACCAATGGCGAAGAGAAGCGTGAAAACCCAATGGGCCCAACCAGCTTGACCAACGCGTTCAAGAATGGTTTCAAAGCCGTCTAACTTATTCATGAACATATCTCTAAAAACAAAGGTGATGTCTTCCACGATTTGGAAACCTAATCCAACAATCACTCCGCTTACCAATGCATTTTTTAGTGTCATTTTTCTACAAATAAGCAGTACAAGTAGAACAGTTAGCCCTTTACCGATTTCTTCTGCCAATGGACCTGAAATAGCTGCGCCCCAGTCATTTAGGAAATTATCACTAGCTTTAACAATTTCGAGTAGGAAATATCCAATAGCTGTATGTCCAAGTTCAGAAAACGAGATGCTACTTGTTAAGCCTAAAAGCCAGCTAAGACCTATAACTTGTTTTGAGATGTTATAGCGTTTAGCTAAGGAATATGTCAGTATTAGTAGGGGGATGATGTAAATAGCGACCAAGGAAATTGTGAGGAGAAAGAGAGGATATTTAGCCTCCATACCATTTGGCTTACCGAATTCTCCAAAGATAATTTTGCAACCGTTGACAAATCCAATCGTTGCTAAGACGACTGGAAGATAGGTTTTACACATTTGAAATTTTTCTTTCATAGTTTGACCTTTCTGTATTAATAAACTGGTGTATGAATACATTGTATCAAAAATGAGTACGTTTTGTCTATAATCTGCCTATTTTTTATCTAAGCCTTCTCGGTTATTGTAATGTTTTTTCTTGTAACTAGGCCTCCATAATAGGCCGTAGCAGAATTGTGCCAAAAATTTTCTTTTTTGATAGACTAATGTTGAAAAAATGAAAGGAGTATTTTATGGAACAATATGATTTAGTAGTCATTGGTTTTGGCAAGGCAGGAAAGACCTTGGCAGGTAAGCTTTCTGCGGCTGGGAAGAAGGTTGCCTTAGTAGAGGAAAATCCTGCTATGTTTGGCGGGACTTGTATCAATATTGGCTGTATTCCAACCAAGACCCTCTTGGTAGCAGCAGATAAAAACTGGACTTTCGAGTAGGTCATGGAACAAAAAGAGACCGTCACTACTCGCCTGCGGAACAAAAACGAGGCAGTCTTGAAAGGCAGTGGTGCTAGTTTGTATCAAGGACACGCGCGTTTTGTGGCGGATAATGTTGTGGAAGTGTCAGCTGGTGAGGAATCCCTCCAACTGACTGCGGAAACGATTATTATCAATACAGGTGCTAAGTCGCGCGTGCTACCAATTCCAGGTTTGTTGGATACAGCTCACGTGTATGATAGTACAGGTATTCAGAACTTGGAAACTCGTCCTGACAAGTTGGCTATTATCGGCGGAGGTAACATCGGTCTGGAATTTGCTGGACTCTACAGCAAACTCGGCAGTCAGGTGACGATATATGAAGCCAGCTCTGCTATTTTACCAAGAGAAGAGGAAGTGGTTGCTAAGTTAGCCAAGGAGTATATGGAAGAATCTGGCGTGACCTTCGTCTTGGGTGCGAAAATCGAGCAAGTAGCAGCTGCGGGCGATCAAGTTGCCGTGACGGTCAATGGCGAAACGGCAGTCTTTGACGCTGTCCTCTATGCGACAGGTCGTGTGCCAAACACTGCTGACTTGGGCTTGGAAAATACAGCGATTGAGCTTTTGGAAAATGGTGCTGTCAAGGTGGATGACTACTGCGAAACGACAGTTCCAGGTGTCTATGCAGTGGGCGATGTCAATGGCGGTCCACAATTCACTTACACATCCCTAGACGACTTCCGTATCGTCTTCGGCAAGTTGACTGGGACTGGAACTTATAACTTGAGCCAACGTAAGTCTATTCCGACCAGTGTCTTTATCACGCCTGTGCTTTCTCGTGTCGGTCTGACCGAGAAGGAAGCCAAGGAAGCAGGTTACGACTACATTGCCAATGAACTGCCTGTTGCCAATATGCCGCGTGCCCATGTCAATAATGACCTCAAAGGTATTTTCAAGGTTATCGTGGATAAGGAAAGTAAGCTTGTTTTGGGGGCGACTCTCTTTGGTCGCAATTCAGAGGAGCTGATTAACTTGATTGCTATGGCCATTGACAATAAGATTCCTTATACCTACTTCAAAACGCAGATTTTCACCCATCCGACTATGGCTGAGAATTTGAATGATGTTTTTAATTTTTAATACTTTAGGGAGGGAAGC
Organism: Streptococcus sp. 2020WUSS089; assembly: GCF_044427405.1. Lineage (NCBI taxonomy): Bacteria > Bacillati > Bacillota > Bacilli > Lactobacillales > Streptococcaceae > Streptococcus > Streptococcus sp. 2020WUSS089. The sequence goes on from NZ_JAOTGD010000010.1 coordinate 54,202, forward strand.
TGTCTGCATATACTCAAGTATAATCTGCGGCTTCGTTTCCTAGACTAGTATCAAGATCATCGAGTGACCATTTTTCTTTGATGAATCGTGACTGCCTGTAAGGGGCGGTTTTTTATAATTATCTGCGATTTCTTGGACAGATTGGAAGGGGATAAAGATTGGTAATAGATATTGATGAATCAACAACCATTTCGAATACTTGGTTTGTAACATAATAAAAGCCTGTCAATGCAGGCTTGTTTTAGTATGTGTTACTGGTGGTGCTGAGTCGTTTCGATTTGGTCTACTTTGAAAAATGCAGCAAGTGCCACGCAGAAGCTAAAGCAGAGCATGAGAACGGTTATTTCACCAGAGTTAGATGTTAGTCCTTCGTTGAATGGAGTATTCAAGAAAAAGTGTGCTAAGACAGCCATCAGCATCCAGAAAAGTCCTTGTTTTTTAGACATGCCACTATTTTTTGAGACGAGAGCGACCAAACCGACTGCGAATGCAAGGGAGAAGGCCCAGTGAGTTCCGCCAGCGTGAAGCATACGTTCGATAAGAGTGGCGAAGCCATCTGCTTTAGATTTAAAGATTTGTTGGAAGACATAGAGGCCGTCTTCAATAATTTGGAAACTCAAACCTACAATCATACCGCTGACTACGGCATTTTTTAGAGTAAGTTTTTTGAGCAATAGGAGTACGAGTAGTACAACTAGACCCTTACCAAATTCTTCGTGGAAGGGGGCGGTGACAGCTGCTCCCCAGTTTTGGATAAATGTTTGAGGTGGTTTGACGATGAATAACCAAAAAGCTCCTAAAAGTGTTTGACCAATACCAGAGAAGTAAAAACTAGCTGTTATACCCAAAATCCAACTGAGATGGATAACTTTTTTAGAAATATCAAAACGTTTCGCTATATAACGAATGATAAGAATCATAGGGAGGACATAAAGTGCAACTAAGGAAATAGTTAGAAAGAAGAGGGGATATTTTCCGTCCATTCCATCTGGTTTCCCAAAAAAGGTAAGAAGAACTTTACAGCCAGAGAAAAAACTCCAAACGGCTAAAAAAATAAGTAGCTTCATTTTGTGTTTAGCACAGAATTGTTTCATAAAAATGACTTCCTTTATATTAATTTAGTAGATGTCACCTATCCCTACCGTGCTATAGTTTATCATAGCCATCTTTTTATTATCTCAGGTCTATCTATTTTTTCTCGGTTTTTGCATTCCATGATATAATAAGTAAAATATGTTGGAGGACTATTATATGAAATTGCAAAAGAAAATCATGTTATCTGTTGTTCTTGGCTTGAGCCTTGTCAGTTTATCAGCCTGTCAGTCGATTGCTAACTGGTGGAAAAATACCAAGGAAGAATGGATTGGTTTGGAGATGACGGTACGGACTTATGATGAAAATTCTCAATTGATAGATGAAATGTCTGGTAAGTCCTTATCGATTTCGCGGAATCAGGAATTTGACTCGGTGGATGCCGAAGGCTATTCCAATGCGGATTCGTCGGTTTTGAAGGTGACACTTGGGAATTACGAAATTGACCACGTAGGCTCATCTTTGATTGCAGCAGAAGAAGGTTTGGAAGACTTGTATGCGAAATATCAGACCACAGTAGATATTGCAAATTACGATCGTGCAATTCCGCTTGTTAACCGTATGGTATCTAGTCTCAAAAATGATTTTACAGGTAAGGCAAAGGTGGTTTTGATTCGTTCGCAAAACGGAACACCGCTTGCTACTTATGTAGGTGATAAAGTGTCTCTTTATGCATCTGATGCACCTAAGACTTCTGAACTCTTGATTGATGGCAAACGGTTAATTATCTACCGTTGTGATTATACAATTTATGATAGAGAATTATTGGAGAACTAAATGATAGATATTCGTTCCGCAAGGATAGAGGACGCTGCAGACCTTGTGGCAATTTATGCTCCTTATGTAGAAAAGACCGCTATTACCTTTGAAACAGAAGTGCCGACTGTCGAAGCCTTTGCAAGTCGAATTGAAAAGACCTTGGAGAAGTTTTCCTATCTAGTCGCAGTTGAAGAGGGAGCTCTTGTAGGTTATGCCTATGCTTCAACCTACTATGCCCGTGCGGCTTACGATTGGACGGTGGAATTATCTGTATATATTCAGCAAGAAGCACGTGGAAAAGGAATTGGAACTCTTCTCTACAATGCTTTGGAAAGGGAACTGACCGCGCGTGGTTTTAAAAATTTCTTAGCCTGCATTGCCCTACCAAACCCAGCCTCTATAGCACTCCATGAGAAGAGGGGCTATGAACAGGTAGCTCATTTCAAAAAAGTTGGTTATAAATTTGATACATGGCATGATATTGTCTGGCTTCAAAAATCTCTTGTAGGTAAGCAAAATGAAGATTGAAGAATTAGAAAAACGCTTGTTGGCTGTGGCGGATGCCAGTCAAGCTCAACCCATGAAAGCCTATATGAAGAATCACTTTGACTTTCTAGGTGTTCGGACACCTGATCGACGGAAAGTTGCTAGGCAATTCTTCAAAGATTTTAAGGATCCGGGAATTGATTGGGATTTTGTAGAGGCTTGCTGGTCTAAGCCCTATCGTGAATTTCAATATATCGCCATTGATTACCTGGTCACCAAGAAAAAAGACCTGGTCTTCGCTGACCTGCTCCGCTTGAAAAAGCTGGCTCAGACCAAGTCTTGGTGGGATAGCATTGACGGACTGGACAAGTTAGTTGGTAAGATTGTGTTGGACAATCCAGAGGCCAAGGAGACAATCTTGGAATGGAGTGTGGATGATGATTTCTGGTTGAGGCGAATTGCCATTGACCACCAACTTTTGCAAAAAGAAAAGACAGATACGGAACTGTTGGAACAAATCCTGATCAATAATCTCAATCAGACTGAATTTTTTATCAACAAGGCGATTGGCTGGAGTTTGCGGGATTATTCTAAGACCAATCCTGACTGGGTACGGGCTTTCCTTGACACATACCGTTCCCAAATGGCAGGTTTGTCCATTCGTGAGGCTAGTAAGTACATCTAGGAGGAGCCATGTCTAAAGTCTATGATTTTGAAGCCCTTATCCATCCGGTACCAGACAAGGGTGGAGCCTATGTCATCTTTCCCTATGATATACGAGAAGAGTTTGGCAAGGGGAGAGTAAAAGTTCATGCCAGATTTGATGGTCAACCCTATGATGGCTCCATTGTCAATATGGGAGTAAAGGATGAAGCAGGCACTATCTGTTACATTATTGGTATACAAAAAGCTATTCGAGCGGCTATTGGAAAACAGGCTGGTGATAGAGTACAAGTAACCATTCAAGAACGAATGGAGTAATCAGGCTTGCAAATCCTTGAAATTATGGTAGAATAGATTCATGCGATGAGCCGAGTAGTGACTTTGTCACTTTCGACGCTAGGGAGGTCTTCATTTAATTGAAACGCAGGAGCGGACCTTGAATAGTTGTGTGAACCTTCTATTCTCATCGGAAACGATGCCCTTGCCCACCCTTGAGGTGGGCTTTTTTTGCATACTAATATGCTTCAGATAATCTATCGGAAGCATATTTCAGTATGTATTTCTATAGGAGTGCTATTGGCTCAGCCGAGGAAGTTTTTGTATTTCTCAAAGTTAGAAATAGCAGTTGATATTATGCTTGATGAAGATTGCTTGATAGTCTTTTAAATCTTCTGGATGGAGAGCCTTGACATCGGTCATAGCATAGGTTCGATTGAGAAGTTTATACTTATTTTCTCCAAATTGATGGAAGGGGAGTAGTTGAACTTTGTCAATCTTGAGTTGATTAAAGAGACAGGCGAATTGTTCAGCATCTTCGAGGGAATTATTAAAGTCAGGGATAACAGGGATACGTAGGACGATTTCTTTCCCGATGGAAAAGGCGTATTGGATATTTTGTATAATAAGGTTATTGTTGACGCCGGTGACTTTTCTATGAGAAATTGTATTGTAATGTTTTAAATCAGTATAGATAAAGTCAACGTATTGGATAAGGTCAACAAATTTGCGGTGTTCTACGAAAGCGGTGGTTTCAATAGCGGTATGAAGGCCGTGTTTTTTTGCCTCCATAAGAATAGCTTTCGCAAACTCATATTGGGCAAAAATTTCTCCGCCAGACAGCGTGAGCCCACCACCAGATTCTTCATAAAAATCAATATCTTTCATGACTTCGGATATGATGTCATCAACAGATTTTTCTTCTCCCATGATGGTCATTTTTTTACTAACAGCATCAAGCATGGGTTCAGGTTTTCGTTTTTGAGATTCTGGATTTGCACACCAAGGACAACGTAGGGGGCAGCCTTTCAAGAAAACCGTCGTACGTATACCAGGACCGTCATGGAGCGAAAAATGTTGAATGTTAAAAATAATGCCTTTTCGTGTATTCATGCTCTTTCTCCTTTTCGATTAATTTGATTTTATCACACAAAAGAAAGTTTTACAATTACGAACGTAAGTTAAAAGGTTGCAAATAGTTGAAAAAGAGTCAAAATTTGATAGAATAATGATGAGGTGATGAAATGGAACGATTAGATAAAATTATACAACTGGTATCACAACATGAAAAAATAGATGTCAATAGTTTGGCGGAGCAACTGGACGTTTCTAAGGTAACCATCCGTAAAGATTTAGATAAGTTAGAATCAAAAGGTTTATTACGTAGAGAACACGGCTATGCTGTTCTAAATAGTGGCGATGACCTCAATATTCGGATGTCCTTTCGCTATGACGTAAAAAAACGAATTGCAAAAGAAGCAGCAAATCTTATTGCCGACAATGAAACGATTATGATAGAGTCTGGGTCAACTTGTGCTCTCTTGGCAGAAGAAATTTGCAAAACCAAGAGAAATGTGACCATCATAACAAATTCTTATTTTATAGCCAATTATGTGCGACAATATGATAGCTGTCAGATTATTTTATTGGGTGGTGAGTTTCAAAAAGATTCCCAAGTAACAGTTGGGCCGCTCTTACATAAAATGATTCAGTTTTTCCATGTTGATAAGGCTTTTGTAGGAACTGACGGCTATGATAGTGAGCATGGTTTTACAGGTAAAAACTTAATGCGAAGCGAAGTAGTACAGTACATGTCTGACGTTGCTGAAAATATGATTGTGCTAACAGATTCTAGTAAATTTACAAAACGAGGGACAGTACGCAGATTTGGTTTAAGTCAAGTTGCTCAGGTCATTACAGATACGTCGATTTCTGAAGATCTTGTCAAAGAATTAGAAAATGCTAGAGTCACAGTAAGGCTAGTTTAGGTTGGGGGCAGTATGAAGCAAGAAAAAAGAAGGCAGTTGGCAAAAATAGCCTATCTTTATTACGAAGAGGGGAAAAGCCAAGCTGAGATTGCTGCTGAGACAGGAATTTATAGAACGACAGTCAGTAGAATGTTGACCAAGGCTAAGTCAGAAGGCATTGTAAAAATAGAAATTCAAGATTTTGATAGGCGCCTATACCGACTTGAAAAATATGTTCAAGAAAAATATGGATTAAAAGGTTTAGAACTGGTTGAAAACAGCACCGATGAGGACCAGCTTGATTTAGAAAATCGCCTGGCACAGGCTGCAGCCGATATGCTTACCAATCTAATTGATGATGGAAAGAAAGTTGGTTTTTCATGGGGGAGAAGCCTCAGTCTTATTGTAGATAAGATAGGGAATCATCGTATGAAAGGTGTCAAATTTGTTCCAATAGCTGGCGGTCCAAGTCATATCCACGCACGTTATCATGTGAATACTCTGATTTACGATATGGCCAATAAATTTCGTGGAGAATGTAGTTTTATCAATGCGACGATTATCCAGGAGAATCAAGAACTCGCTCAAGGTATTCTTTCTTCTAAATATTTCGAGGAGCTACGTGCTGACTGGAAGGACTTAGATGTAGCAGCAATCGGTATTGGCGGCCGAGTCGATGAAAAAAATCGTCAGTGGTTAGACATGTTGACGACAGATGATTTTCAAGCCTTGTCAGATGAAGGTGCAGTCGGTGAAACCTGCTGTCGTGGTCTGAATCAATACGGTCAAGCTGTCGTTGAGGATTTGCAAAAGAGGACCATTGCCATCTCTTTAGATGATTTAAAAGAAGTTCCAGATACCATAGCTCTTGCATACGGGGAGGAAAAGGCCCAAGCCATTTTAGCTGTATTGCGAGCTGGCTACATTCATCATCTGGTAACAGATGAACGAACCATCGTAAAAGTTTTAGAACTGGATAATGATGAGTACGTCCATACAAATTAGCAAGAGAATACTTCAATCGCTTAAAGGTGGTTGAAGTATTTTTTAATCCTCAAATATGCACAAAAGTGCAAAAATTAATTAAAACGGAAAATGTTCTATAAATATATTTACGCTATAAAGAGAAAATGATATGATTTACTTACGAAAGAAATATAATAACTTACAAATAAAACAAATTGGAGGAAAAAGAAATGGAAATGATTATTGCAGATCAATTGATCATGGGATTGATTATTTATGCTGGAGATGCGAAGAGTCACGCCTACCAAGCTTTGTCGCTTGTCAAAGCAGGTGAAGAAGAGCGAGCAGAAGAGGAATTAGAATTAGCAGATGCAGCATTATTAGAAGCTCACAATATGCAGACAAAATTCTTAGCACAGGAAGCTGGGGGAGCAAAATCTGATATTACAGCACTATTTGTCCATTCGCAAGATCATTTGATGACATCTATTACAGAAATCAATTTGATTAAAGAAATCATTGATTTGCGGAAAGAACTAAAAAAAGTTGGCTAAAACAAAAAAATTATATTTAGGAGGAAACCGAAATGGTTAAAATCGCTCTATTTTGTGCCGCTGGTTTTTCTACAGGCATGTTGGTAAACAACATGAAGATTGCAGCAGCAGACGCAGGTGTCGAAGTAGAAATCGACGCGCATTCTCAAGGGAAAATTGCAGATTACCTTGACGAAATCGATGTAGCTTTACTGGGACCACAAGTAGCATATACGCTTGATAAGTCTAAGGCGCTCTGTGATGAAAAGCAAGTCCCTATTGCCGTGATTCCAATGGCAGACTACGGGATGTTGGACGGGAAAAAAGTTCTTCAATTGGCACTCAGCATGGTTTCATAAAGGAGTATGGTCATGTCCAAAATTGATACACAAAAAATTATTGTCCCAATCATGAAATTTGTGAATATGAAAGGGATCATCGCTCTAAAAGATGGTATGTTGGCTATCTTGCCTTTAACAGTAGTTGGTAGTATTTTCTTAATTTTGGGGCAATTGCCCTTTGAAGGCTTAAATGCTGCAATAGCTTCTATATTTGGAGCGGAATGGACTGAACCGTTTATGCAAGTCTATAGCGGAACCTTTGCAATTATGGGCTTGATTTCTTGTTTTGCGATCGGCTATTCTTACGCCAAAAATAGTGGAGTTGAGCCTCTCCCTGCGGGCGTACTGTCCTTGTCTTCATTCTTTATCCTCTTGAAATCATCTTATATTCCAGTTGATGGAGAACCAATCGGTGATGCTATCGCAAAAGTATGGTTTGGTGGTCAAGGAATTATCGGTGCGATTATTATTGGTTTAGTAGTGGGCGCTATCTATACGACTTTTATTCAGCATCATATTGTTATCAAGATGCCTGAACAAGTACCGCAAGCTATTGCCAAGCAGTTTGAAGCTATGATTCCAGCTTTTGTCATCTTCTTGCTATCTATGATTGTCTATATTGTTTCCAAGATGGCGACAAACGGTGGTACATTCATTGAAATGATTTACGATGTGATTCAAGTGCCACTACAAGGTTTGACAGGTTCATTACCAGGTGCGATTGGAATTGCTTTCTTCATTTCCTTCCTCTGGTGGTTTGGTGTACATGGCCAGTCAGTTGTCAATGGTGTCGTTACTGCTTTACTATTGTCAAACCTCGATGCCAATAAGGCCCTTTTAGCAGCAGATAAATTGTCTCTGGAAAATGGCGCCCACATTGTGACCCAACAATTCTTGGATAGTTTCTTGATCATGTCAGGTTCAGGTATTACCTTTGGTATTGTTTTTGCAATGCTATTTGCCGCAAAATCAAAACAATATAAGGCTCTTGGTAAGGTAGCGGCCTTTCCTGCACTCTTTAACGTTAATGAACCAGTCGTCTTTGGTTTCCCAATTGTGATGAATCCTGTTATGTTCTTACCATTTGTCCTGGTACCGATCTTAGCGGCTTTCATTGTCTACGGTGCAATATCAATAGGCTTTATGCAACCATTTTCAGGTGTGACCCTACCATGGTCTACTCCAGCAATCATTTCTGGTTTTATGGTGGGTGGTTGGCAAGGTGCAGTTGTTCAAATCATTATTTTAGCTGTCTCAACTATTGTTTATTTCCCATTCTTCAAAATCCAAGATAAGATTGCCTATGAAAGTGAAATGAAAGAAACAGTTTAGTCAATGATGTCAGACAAAAGAGTTGCACAAATGTGCAGCCGGCTTCGGAAATCTTAGCTCTCACTAGCATCAATTGACAATAACCCCTATTACAGGATATACTTGATTTACAAACGAAACAAAATTAAGTTTCGAAAGAAAGGGTAAAACTATGAAAACAGTGACTGAAGTAGCTGGCACTAGCATTAAAACTGAGTATTTTGGAAGTCTGACAGATCGGATGAACAAATACAGAGAAGATGTCCTTGATAAGAAGCCCTATATTGATGCGGAACGGGCTGTTTTAGCAACAAAAGCCTATCAAGAACATAGAGAAAAGCCCAATGTATTAAAAAGGGCCTATATGCTCAAAGAAATATTGGAGAACATGACGCTTTATATTGAAGAAGAAAGTCTGATTGCAGGTAACCAAGCTTCTTCAAATAAAGATGCTCCCATCTTCCCAGAATATACCTTAGAGTTTGTATTGAATGAATTGGATTTATTCGAAAAACGGGATGGGGATGTCTTCTATATTACCGAGGAAACCAAGGAGCAGTTGCGCAGCATCGCTCCATTCTGGGAAAAGAATAATCTTCGTTCACGTGCAGGTGTCTTACTTCCAGAGGAAGTTCAAGTTTATATGGAAACTGGCTTCTTTGGTATGGAAGGTAAGATGAACTCTGGTGATGCCCACTTGGCTGTCAATTACCAAAAGGTATTGGAACAAGGTTTGCGTGGTTTTGAGGAGCGAGTTCGTGAAGCAAAGGCTAATCTCGATTTGACGGATCCTGCAAGTATTGATAAATATCATTTCTATGATTCAATCTTTATCATCATTGATGCGGTGAAAGCATACGCAGATCGTTTTGTCGCCTTGGCTACTGAATTGGCAGAGAAAGCTCCAACCGCTCAACGCCGTCAAGAACTACTGGAGATTGCACGGATTTGTGCGAAGGTGCCGTATGAACCTGCTGAAACATTTGCAGAGGCGGTGCAATCTGTCTGGTTTATCCAGTGTATCTTGCAAATCGAGTCAAATGGACATTCTCTATCCTATGGACGTTTCGACCAATACATGTATCCGTATGTGAAAGCTGATTTAGAAGCAGGACGTGAAACGGAAGACAGCATCGTCGAACGCTTGACTAACTTGTGGATTAAGACCATTACTATCAACAAGGTTCGTAGTCAATCACATACCTTCTCATCTGCTGGTAGTCCCCTATACCAAAATATAACCATTGGTGGACAAACACGTGATAAGAAGGATGCTGTCAATCCACTTTCTTACCTAGTATTGAAATCTGTTGCCCAAACACACCTGCCACAGCCAAACTTGACTGTTCGCTATCATGCAGGCCTAGATGCTCGCTTCATGAATGAATGTATTGAAGTCATGAAACTTGGTTTTGGTATGCCTGCCTTCAACAACGATGAAATTATCATTCCATCCTTTATCGAGAAAGGTGTCTTGGAAGAAGATGCCTATGACTACAGTGCGATTGGCTGTGTAGAAACGGCTGTTCCTGGTAAATGGGGCTACCGTTGTACAGGTATGAGCTATATGAACTTCCCGAAAGTTTTATTGATTACCATGAATGATGGTATCGATCCTGCATCAGGCAAACGGTTTGCACCAGCCTTTGGTCACTTCAAAGATATGAAATCCTTTGAAGAGCTTGAAACGGCATGGGAAAAGACACTTCGTCATCTAACACGGATGAGTGTTATCGTTGAAAATGCAATTGACATTGCTTTAGAAAGAGAAGTACCAGACATTCTCTGCTCGGCTCTGACAGATGACTGTATCGGTCGTGGCAAGCACCTGAAAGAAGGCGGAGCGATTTACGATTACATTTCTGGTCTGCAGGTTGGCATTGCCAATTTATCTGATTCTCTAGCAGCAATCAAAAAATTAGTCTTTGAAGAAGGACGATTGACTCCAGAAGAATTGTGGCATGCTTTGGAAACAGACTATGCTGGGGAGCGTGGTAAAGAAATCCAGGAAATGTTGATTGAAGATGCACCAAAATATGGTAACGATGATGATTATGCAGACCAATTGGTAACAGCAGCGTATGATATTTATATCGATGAGATTGCCAAATATCCAAATACTCGCTTTGGTCGTGGTCCGATTGGTGGTATCCGTTATTCAGGTACATCATCCATTTCAGCAAACGTTGGACAAGGGCGTGGTACCTTGGCAACTCCAGATGGTCGAAATGCAGGTACACCGTTGGCAGAAGGTTGTTCTCCATCACATAATATGGATAAAAATGGACCGACATCCGTTTTGAAATCAGTTGCCAAATTACCAACGCATGAAATTGTTGGAGGCGTTCTGCTCAATCAGAAGGTCAATCCACAAACACTTGCCAAAGAAGAAGACAAACAAAAATTAATTGCCCTCTTGCGGACATTCTTTAACCGCTTGCATGGCTATCATATTCAGTACAATGTTGTCTCTCGAGAAACCTTGATTGATGCACAACTACATCCTGAAAAACACCGTGATTTGATTGTCCGTGTAGCAGGTTATTCAGCATTCTTCAATGTATTGTCGAGAGCAACACAAGACGACATCATTGGTCGTACAGAACATACATTGTAAAAGAGGTTATTATTATGGAATTCATGCTGGACACCTTAAATATAGAGGAAATACGGAAATGGGCTGAGGTTTTACCCCTTGCGGGGGTGACCTCAAACCCAACGATTGCGAAGAAAGAAGGTGACATTGACTTTTTTGAACGTTTGCACCTTATTCGTGACATCATCGGTCCAAATGCTTCACTACATGTGCAAGTTGTGGCAAAGGATTATGAAGGGATTTTGGCAGACGCTAAAAAAATTCGTGAATTGGCACCGGAAAATGTCTATATTAAGGTTCCGGTAACGCCTGCTGGTTTGGCTGCTATGAAAACATTGAAAGCGCAAGGCTATCAGATTACAGCAACAGCGATTTATACCGTTTTTCAGGGCTTGTTAGCTATTGAAGCGGGTGCAGATTACTTGGCGCCGTACTACAATCGTATGGCCAATCTGAATATTGATTCGAATGCGGTCATCGCTCAGTTATCAGAAGCAATTGACAGGGAGTGTTCGGAAAGTAAAATTTTAGCGGCGTCATTCAAAAATGTGGATCAAGTGAACCAAGCATTTGCAAATGGGGCGCAGGCTATTACGGCAGGTGCAGATATATTTGAAGCAGCCTTTTCTATGCCATCCATTGAAAAGGCGGTAAATGATTTTGCAGATGATTGGTCTGCCATTCATGGAAGATATACTATCTAAACAGTTCTATATAATAAAATAAGGGGGCACTATGAAACAATTCTCAGGTCTTTCACGCACTATCCAAGGAAATCATCTTTTAGACACTTGTGCGATTGACATTTTGAAAATAGGTCATCGCCCCCTTGTTTTATGTGCAAAACAGGAGTATAATACGACTGTAGAAAACTTTGTGAAAGTCTTAATTTGTCACGGACTCATTGTTAAAATAGCCTATATAGAGGAGTGGGACCAGAACTTGGTTGAAGAATGTGGGGAAGTTGGTTTCCGACATTGTGCAGACCATATTATTGGCATTGGTAATAGTTCTGTGGCAGCTTGTACAAAGTCTGTTGCGGATTTACTAGACTTGTCAGCCGTTCTTATACCGACTTCACCGTTTACCACTCTGCCTCGGCTATCGGTGGAAAATATGAAAAGAGAGCGACCATTGTTTAATGAGTCCATCCAGCTAATTATCGCGGATAGGGACCAATTATTGACACAACCTACCACGGAGTTAATGAATGGAGTGGTCAATACTCTTCTTTATCTAGCAGCCATAAAAGAAGTAAAAAGAAATCATCTATTCAGTTTGATAGATGATATTCTTATCAGAGGTTTTGAAAGCGTTTTATTTAATAATAGCCTTCAAGCTATAGAGGATTTTGAAGCCCGGATATTATCAAAAGAAGTACAAGATGTCTTAGAAGTTCTTTCTACTTGTGTAACATTAGACCTACCTAGTGATGCTTGGGACGTGATTCAACAAATAGAATCAAAGCTCAGCGAAAGAAGAGAGAATTTAGTGGATGAGCCATTGAAACGAAATCTTGTCCTCTATTTGCTTCTGACCTATGTGACTCAGGAATCAGAAGAATTTCAAGCTAGGCTGAAGTGGTGTCAACAGTTGCTTTTGTCTGCCAACTCTAGCAATCTATTGTCGCTGGAGGCAGTTTTCAAGGAAATTGCACTAGAGATAGGAGAAGATTGCTCGACACGTTGCTAGTAGGCATCGCTGTACAATGGCAATATTTAAAATACGGGCTCATGCCTCTTGCTTTCGGCAATGCTAACTGTCGTTTATTACTCAATATAACACTATCTATTATTTCAAGGAGGAATTCTTATGAAAGTATTTGCAAGTCCATCTCGCTATATTCAAGGTAAACATGTTCTTTTCCAAGGTGCAGAAGCTATCGGAAAATTGGGAACAAAGCCTTTGATTCTTTGTGATGATTTAGTATATGGGATTGTCGGTGAGAAGTTTTTGTCCTATCTCGTTGAAGAAGGGATGCAAGTCCATCGTGTTGCCTTTAATGGAGAAGCATCTGACAAGGAAATCCAGCGCGTCGTAGAAATCGGAAAAGAACAGGCTAGTGACGTCGTAATCGGTCTAGGTGGTGGCAAGACGATTGACTCAGCCAAGGCGATTGCTGATTTACTAGGAGTGCCAGTCGTCATTGCTCCAACTATTGCTTCAACAGATGCTCCGACATCTGCTTTATCTGTCATTTATTCTGAAGAAGGGGCGTTTGAACGCTATATTTTCTATAAGAAAAATCCAGATCTTGTCTTAGTAGATACAGCGATTATTTGTCAAGCACCGCCACGTCTTTTGGCTTCTGGTATTGCGGATGGCTTGGCGACATGGGTAGAAGCGCGTGCTATTTTACAAAGCAATGGAACAACAATGGCAGGAGGAGGTCAGACGCTGGCTGGTATCGCTATTGCACAAGCCTGTGAACAAACACTCTTTGAATACGGACTTCAAGCCATGGCTAGCTGTGAAGCCAAGGTTGTGACAGCTGCTTTAGAGAATATTGTTGAAGCAAATACCTTGCTAAGTGGTTTAGGCTTTGAAAGTGCAGGTTTGGCTGCGGCGCATGCGATACACAATGGATTTACCGCCTTGGAGGGAGACATTCACCATTTGACACATGGTGAAAAAGTGGCTTATGGGACCTTGACCCAGCTTTTCTTGGAAAACCGTCCGAAAGAAGAATTGGAAAAATACATCCGTTTCTATCAAGCCTTGAATCTTCCAACAACTTTGGAGGAGTTACATTTGGCTGATGCTAGTTATGAAGATCTATTGAAAGTCGGCCAACAAGCGACGATTGAAGGAGAAACAATTCACGGTATGCCATTTGCTATTTCAGCAGAAGATGTAGCAGAAGCTCTGATGGCTGTTGACTACTATGTTCGCTCATTAGATAAATAAGAAGAGCATTAACAGTTGAGCATGTCCATCTAAACTTGTGAATAGAGGTTCGAAGTAATTGGGTAAATTCTCAAAGTAAGTTCTAGTTCCCGTCCTTCCAGAAGTTACTTTGAGAAAACTGCATAACACTAACAGAATTTAGTCTCAGACTAAGTTCTGTTTTTGCCTAAAGCTGCAGATTCAAGGAATTTTTAGGGTTGAAAATGTTGAAAAAAAGAGTACACTAAAGTTACTGGCTCTGAGACGTCTCAAAGTAA
>NZ_JAOTGD010000011.1:0-62549 GCF_044427405.1 Streptococcus sp. 2020WUSS089
CCAAGAAAACGACTCCGAAAGAAGTCGCTTTTATCGAAAATTGGATTAACAACTACCCTAAAAAATGCTTGGACTACAAGTCGCCAAGTGAATTTCTTTTGGGTGGCTAACTTCAACTTGAAATTTGAGTTTTTGAGTAAAATAAAAACGCCTGCTTACGAAATTATTCTATCTTAGAGTAATTTCGTAAACAAGCGTCCAATCAACATGATGAGTGTTACCGCTGAGACAAGCTCAGCGGTAGACCAGAGCTAGACTAAGAATCAGAATAGGATTCCATCATCATAACACTCAACAAAATTGATGATCTTATACAAGTTCGATAATTGCCATTGGTGCAGCATCACCACGACGTGGTTCAGTTTTAAGGATACGAGTATATCCACCATTACGTTCTGCATAACGAGGTGCAATTTCAGAGAACAATTTTTGAAGTGCTGTAGTAGAAGTGTACTTATCAGTTGCTTCATCATAGTTTTCAGATGCAATTTCGTTACGAACAAATGCTGCTGCTTGACGACGTGCGTGCAAATCACCACGTTTACCAAGTGTGATCATTTTTTCAACTGTTTTACGGATTTCTTTAGCACGAGCTTCAGTTGTAACGATTGATTCGTTGATCAAAAGGTCAGTTGTCAAATCGCGCAACATTGCTTTACGTTGTGAGCTAGTGCGTCCTAGTTTACGGTATGCCATGATTTCCTCCTATATTATTTATCTTTTTTCAATCCTAGACCAAGATCAGCCAATTTAACTTTAACTTCTTCAAGACTCTTGCGACCAAGATTGCGCACTTTCATCATTTCTGGCTCAGTTTTCTCTGTCAAGTCGAATACAGTATTGATGCCTGCACGTTTCAGACAGTTATATGAGCGAACAGATAGATCCAATTCTTCAATCGTACGATCAAGCATACGATCATCTGAAGCCACTTCAGCTTCTTTCATCACTTCTGCAGATTTTGCAACTTCAGTCAAGTCAGTGAAGAGACCTAAGTGCTCCATCAAAATGCGTGCAGAAAGACCTAAAGCATCTTCTGGAATAATGGTGCCATTTGTGTTGATTTCAAGTGTTAATTTGTCAAAACCATCGTTGCTACCAACACGAGCTGGTTCAACTTGATAATTGACTTTCTTCACTGGCGTATAGATAGAATCTACAGCAAGTGTTCCCACTGGTGCATCATCTTTCTTATTACCCTCAGCTGGTACATAACCACGACCTGAATTGACAGTCAAAACAGCTTTAAAAGTGGCACCATCAGCAATGGTAAAGAGATAATGGTCAGGGTTTACAATTTCAATGTCACTATCTGTAAGAATGTCTCCTGCTGTTACTTCAGCTGGACCTACTACATCAAGTTCAATTTTCTTTTCGTCTTCGACATAAGATTTTACAGCAATGCCTTTGATGTTAAGAATAATTTGCATAACATCTTCACGAACACCTGGAACTGTGTCGAATTCGTGGAGTACACCATCAATTTTAATTGATGTTACTGCAGCACCTGGAAGTGAGGCAAGAAGTACACGACGAAGAGAGTTACCAAGAGTTGTACCGTAACCACGTTCTAATGGTTCGATCACAAATCTGCCGTAATCTTTATTTTCATCAATTTTTGTTATTGTTGGTTTTTCAAACTCAATCATTTCTTACTCCCTCTTAAACGAAAAGCTGTGTATGGAATGTATGATTATACACGGCGACGTTTTGGAGGACGAGCACCATTGTGTGGTACAGGAGTCACATCACGAATTGCTGTTACTTCAAGACCAGCGGCAGCAAGAGCGCGGATAGCAGACTCACGACCTGAACCTGGGCCTTTAACGGTAACTTCAACTGTTTTAAGACCGTGTTCTTGTGCAGATTTAGCAGCTGCTTCTGAAGCCATTTGAGCTGCGAATGGTGTAGATTTACGAGAACCTTTGAAACCAAGAGCACCAGCTGATGACCAAGCAATAGCGTTACCATGCACATCAGTAATCATAACAATAGTGTTATTAAATGTAGCGTGAATATGAGCAATACCAGATTCGATATTCTTTTTCACACGACGTTTACGTGTTGGTTTAGCCAATTTTTCTACCTCCTATATTATTTTTTCTTACCTGCAATCGCAACAGCTTTACCTTTACGAGTGCGGGCATTGTTTTTAGTGTTTTGTCCACGGACAGGAAGTCCACGACGGTGACGGATACCACGGTATGAACCGATTTCCATCAAACGTTTGATGTTCAAGTTAACTTCACGACGGAGGTCACCTTCAACTTTGATTGCATCAACTTCGCGACGAATAGCATCTTCTTGATCTGATGTCAAATCTTTCACGCGTACATCTTCTGAAATACCTGCAGCTGCAAGAATTTTTTTAGATGTTGCAAGACCGATACCATAAACATAAGTTAATGAAATAACTACACGTTTGTCATTTGGAATGTCAACTCCAGCAATACGAGCCATGTTTTCTCCTTTCTATTTCTTAACCTTGACGTTGCTTGTGTTTAGGGTTTGCTGGGCAAATCACCATAACACGACCATTACGACGAATAACTTTGCAGTATTCGCAAATTGGTTTGACCGATGGTCTTACTTTCATGTTTAATCCCTCCAAGTATTTCGACTATTTAAAGCGGTATGTGATACGTCCACGTGTCAAGTCGTATGGACTAAGCTCAACAGTTACGCGGTCACCGACCAAAATACGAATGTAGTTTTTACGGATTTTACCTGAAACAGTTGCAAGGACTTGGTGTCCGTTCTCCAACTCAACAGTAAACATAGCATTTGGCATTGTATCGACTACTTTGCCTTCAATTTCAATCACATCTTCTTTTGCCATGCAAAAGTAACCCCTCTCTAAATATCGATTTGATGTCCTCTGAACACAGAGGTAACAATTATAAGTCAGACTAGGCTATTTTATCATCTTTGTATAAAAAATGCAAGCCAAATCTATTAGTTTATTGCAATTTTGATAGTACTGTATCAATTGCTTGGAAAACAAGGTCAATGTCTTGGTCTCCTTCAATATCATGGACCAGCCCTTTTGCACGATAATGATCAATGATTGGCTGTCCTTGTGCGATATTGACTTCTAAACGACGTTTGACAGATTCTGGCTTGTCATCTTCACGTTGATAGAAGTCTTCCTCTTTGTAGTCTCCAACAGGTGGATTGAATACTTTGTGGAAAGTCTCTCCGGTTTCTTTATGAATAATACGACCGCTGAGACGCTCTACCAATTTTGAAGGATCAATCTCAATATTGATAACACCTTGCAACTCAATTCCTAAGTCAGCCAAATTTTCATCCAAGGCATGGGCTTGTTCAATCGTACGAGGATAGCCATCTAGCAAAAAGCCTTTTTCCTTGATGTCATCCTGAATCAAACGTTCTTTGACAATGCCATTAGTAACTTCATCGGGAACGAGGTCCCCCTTATCGATGTACGACTTGGCAAGAATACCCATTTCAGTCTGATTGGCCATTGCTGCACGGAACATATCTCCTGTTGAAATATGAGCAACATTGAATTTCTCAACAATCTTGGCCGCTTGTGTCCCTTTACCAGCACCTGGTAAACCCATAATTAAAAGATTCATGACAAACTCCTTATTTTGTTTTCACATAAATTTGCCATTATTGACAAACTTATCTAAAAACAAAATAGAAGGTTGACTAGGTCAACCTATATTCTATTCTGTAATTTCTAAGAAACCTACATATTTTCTCTTAAGAAGGTAGCCTTCTAATTGCTTGATGCCTTCGATACTTGTAGAGATTACGATAATCAAACTTGTACCAAGGAACGCAATGCTTGAAGAAAGCCCAAAGAGATTTTGCGCAAGGATAGGCAACAAAGCTACAAAACTCAAGAAGAGTGCACCGATTACTGCCAATCTTGTCAATAATTTTGACAAAAACTGTTCAGTGCCATTACCAGGACGAACTCCATGGATATAGGCTGCACTTTTCTGAAGGCTTTCTGCAGTCTTCTCAGGATTTACTTGAACAAAGGTGTAGAAGAATGTAAAGGCAATAATTAAACCTGCATATACAATCATACCTTTAGCAGTTGAATAATCAAAGTATTCCTGAACCGTCAATAACCACCCGGCACTCTTATTTTGACTTGCGAAATATTGAATCAAAGAAGTTGGAACTGCAGTGATTGAGCCTGCAAAGATTACGGGAATAACTCCTGCTGGATTCAATTTCAGCGGTAAATATGAGCTAGAAGGTGCTCCTTGTGCACGTTTTGTATATTGAATTGGTAATTTATATTCTGCTTGTTGTACAAAAGTTGTAAAATACACAACAAAGAATATTAATACGACGAGTGCAGCAACAAAGATTGCTGACTCCCCCAAACGACTTGATTCAATATTAACAAAGCGATCAATGTAAATCTCGTGAAAAGTCCCTGGTAGTGATGAAATGATACCCGCGAAGATAATCATTGATGTACCATTACCATAGCCCTTTTCAGAAATTTGTTCCCCCAACCAGGTTACAATAATTGAACCTGTTGTCAAAATTGATCCAATCAACAAATATGTTTGCCAATTTAGTGGCATATTGGTCAATTTTGCACCAGACAAGGCATTAAAGCCTGCTGTAATACCAATCGATTGAACAAATGCCAGTACCAAAGAAATGTAGCGTGTTGCCTGATTCAGTTTACGACGACCAACTTCACCTTGCTTACCCCATTCAACAAATTTAGGTAAAATATCCATTTGCAAAAGTTGAACAATGATGGAAGCTGTAATATAAGGACTAACCCCTAGTGCGAAAACTGAGAAATTGCGCATAGCATTTCCCGAAACCAAGCTCAACATGTTCAAAAATGGAACATTTGACAAGGCTTCAAGACTCTTTGCGTTTACTCCTGGTACTGTAATGTGGGTTCCTACGCGGAAGACAAAAAGGATAAAGATAGTAAATAGAATTTTACTACGTACCAATTTTACCTTTAAGGCATCTTTTAAAAGTTTAAAAAACATAGGCTGTCACCTCTTAGATGACTTCTACTGAGCCACCTTTAGAAGTGATTGCTTCTTCAGCTGATTTAGAGAATTTAGCAGCTTTAACTGTCAATTTCTTCGTTAATTCACCGTTACCAAGAATTTTAATTCCTGATTTTTCAGCTTTAACGATTCCAGCTTCGATAAGCACAACTGGTGTTACTTCTGCACCATCTTCAAAAGCGTTCAATTGATCAAGGTTAACGATTGCGTACTCTTTAGCGTTGATATTTGTAAATCCACGTTTTGGAAGACGACGGAACAATGGAGTTTGTCCACCTTCAAAACCTGGGCGAACACCGCCACCGCTACGAGCTTTTTGACCTTTTTGACCACGGCCAGATGTTTTACCGTTACCTGATGATGTACCACGACCTACACGGTTGCGGACTTTACGAGAACCTGTAGCAGGTTGTAATTCATGAAGTTTCATTATTATTTCTCCTCTTTTATATGCTAGCGCCTGTGAAGTACAAGAGTCTTCCTCCACAAACTCGCTGTATGTAAATATGTAAAATGGACTAGAAGTCGCAAAGATTTCTCTATGCGACTTAGTCTATTTGTTAGATTATTTAACTTCTTCTACAGTTACCAAATGAGAGATAGCGTTAACCATTCCAAGAATAGCTGGGTTATCTTCTTTAACAACTGAAGAGTTCAATTTACCAAGTCCAAGTGCAACAACTGTTTTACGTTGTTCTGGTTTGCGACCGATTGGAGACTTAGTCAAAGTGATTTTAATTTGAGCCATGAGTATCTCCTTTCTTATGCTAAATCAGAAACTGAGATGCCACGAAGTGCAGCCACTTCTTCAGCACGTTTCAATTGTTTCAAACCTTCAACTGTTGCGCGAACGATGTTGATTGGTGTGTTTGAACCAAGTGACTTAGAAGTCACATCTGCAATACCTGCCAATTCGATTACGGCACGAGTTGCACCACCGGCAGCAACCCCAGAACCTTCTGAAGCAGGTTTCAACAATACACGAGCGCCACCAAATTCTGAGCGAACTTCGTGAGGGATTGTTGTACCAACCATTGGTACCTCAATCATGTTTTTCTTAGCAGATTCAACTGCTTTACGGATAGCTTCTGGTACTTCTTGAGCTTTACCAGTACCGAAACCTACGCGACCGTTACGGTCACCAACAACCACAAGAGCTGCAAAACGAAGACGACGTCCACCTTTAACAACTTTTGTAACACGGTTGATGGCTACTACGCGTTCTTCAATTTCAACTGCGTTATCTTTGAATGCCATTTCTTAGTGTCCTCCCTATTAGAATTTCAATCCGTTTTCACGAGCTGATTCAGCCAAAGCTTTCACACGTCCGTGATAGAGATATCCACCGCGGTCAAAGACCACTTCAGAAATACCTTTAGCTACCGCGCGTTCAGCAACGAGTTTACCTACAACAACAGCTTGTTCTGTCTTAGTACCTTTTGAAACTTCTTTATCAAGAGTAGAAGCGCTTGCGAGCGTTACACCCGCTACGTCATCAATCACTTGAGCGTAGATGCCTGTATTAGAACGGAAAATGTTCAAACGTGGGCGAGCAGCAGTTCCAGAGATTTTACCGCGAACGCGACGGTGGCGTTTTTGGCGGATTTTGTTTTTATCTGGTTTTGAAATCACAATATTCACCTCTTAATGTATGATTCTGTTTCTTACGAAACAATTTGAGAAATAGTCAGCCAGGTGGCTAAGCCACCTCAGCAAGCTATTATTTACCTGTTTTACCTTCTTTACGGCGAACGAATTCACCAACGTAGCGGATACCTTTACCTTTGTATGGCTCAGGAGCGCGAAGGCTACGGATGTAAGCTGCTGTTTGACCAACAACTTCTTTGTTGATACCAGACACGACGATTTGTGTTGGTGTTGGAACTTCAAATGTGATACCTTCTGGTGCAACCACTTCATCTGGATGTGATTTACCAACAGCAAGTGTCAATTTGTTACCAGCCAATTGAGCACGATAACCGACACCACGCATTTCAAGTTCTTTTTTGAAGCCTTCAGAAACACCAACAACCATGTTGTTGAGGTTAGCACGGCTAGTACCGTGAATAGTCTTCATTTCTTTTGAATCGTTTGGACGGTGAAGAGTTACTTCTGCACCTTCCACACGGATTTCAATAGCAGTTGGGAATTCACGAGTCAATTCCCCTTTAGGTCCTTTTACAGTTACCACGCCGTTGTTTTGAGCAAGCTCAACACCAGCAGGCAATGTAATTACTTTATTACCAATACGTGACATATTTTTTAATTCTCCTGTTAAATTATCAAGCCGTCTAGCGACTAGTTTTCACGGGGTGAACAAGATACAAAGCCGTTAAGCAACTCGAAGAAAAATAGGAAACTCGACTGCTGATGCTTGAGCATCTAAGGAGAGTTTATCTTTTTTCAAAGAGTTGTAGGCGTGTTCAATTAGTGAATCTTGTTCTAGTTTGGTTTCATAATACCTTCAAATCAGATTGTTAGATTTGAACACGCACGAAGAACTGGTCCTCTCGCGTTTTGTATCATGCTTTTAGGTTTTAATTTCTAAATGTGACAAGGCAGAGCGACGCAGGCTATACTCGAGTATGCCAAGACGCTCTAACACAGGCACATGACGAAATTGGAAGCTAAAAGATTACCAAACGTATGCGATAACCTCGCCACCAACGTTCTTTTGACGAGCTTGTTTGTCAGTCAAAAGACCTTCTGATGTTGAGATGATTGCGATACCAAGTCCGTTAAGAACTTTTGGAATATCTTCACGTTTTGAGTAAACACGAAGACCTGGTTTTGAAACGCGTTTCAAGTTAGTGATAACTTTTTCACCGTTTGGTCCGTATTTCAAGAATACACGGATGATGCCTTGTTTGTCATCTTCGATGAATTCAACGTTTTTCACAAAACCTTCGTTTTTAAGGATTGTAGCAATACCTTTTTTGATGTTTGATGCAGGAACTTCAAGCACTTCGTGTTTTGATTGGTTAGCGTTACGAATACGTGTCAAAAAATCTGCAAGTGGGTCAGTCATAACCATTTGTTGTTTCTCCTCTTACTAGCAGTTTGATTAGATCACTTGCTAGTTAATGTGTGCCTGATAGGCAATGCAAAGTTTGAATTTGCTAGTATGATGCTATTGCATCCTAACATTTGAACTCGGGCTACGGCCTGTGTGAAAAAGATAACTCTATCTAGAACGCAAGCGTTCTTCGCTAGAGTTCCTATTTTCACTTTGTCCGTCACGCCCTTAGTATCATGTTTTAATTGAGTTCGAGCTACAAGCTTAGCAAAGAAGATAGATTTTCCTAGAAGTAAACTTCATCGTCAAATCTCCTATCTTTGCGTTGGTTGCTAAACGCTCTCACATCTTATTTTACCAAGAAGCTTTTGTTACGCCAGGAATTTGTCCAAGGTAAGCCAAGTCGCGGAAGCATACACGGCACAATTTGAATTTGCGGTAAACTGAGTGTGGACGTCCACATTTTTCACAGCGTGTGTAAGCTTGTGTAGAGAACTTAGCTGGGCGTTTGTTCTTAGCGATCATTGATTTTTTAGCCATTTATTCTCTCCCTCTTATTTTGCAAACGGCATACCAAGGCCAGTAAGCAATGCACGTGATTCTTCGTCAGTGTTAGCAGTTGTAACGATAACGATATCCATACCGCGAGTCTTATCAACATCGTCGAAGTTGATTTCTGGGAAGATCAATTGCTCTTTCACACCAAGTGTGTAGTTACCACGTCCGTCAAATGACTTAGTTGGTACACCGTGGAAGTCACGTACACGTGGAAGTGAAACTGTAACCAATTTGTCCAAGAACTCATACATACGTTCGCCACGAAGAGTTACTTTCGCACCGATCGCAACACCCTCACGAAGACGGAAGCCGGCGATTGATTTCTTAGCTTTAGTGATAAGTGGTTTTTGACCTGAGATCAAAGCCAATTCTTGAGCAGCTTTCTCAAGGTTTTTAGCGTTAGAAACAGCGTCACCAACACCCATGTTCAAAACGATCTTATCAACTTTTGGCACAGCCATAACTGAAGAATAGTTAAATTGTTCGGTCAAAGCAGGAACTACTTCATTAAGATATTTTTCTTTTAAACGATTTGCCATTATACTTCTCCTTTCCTTCGTGATTAATCAAGCACTTCGCCTGATTTTTTGTTGTAGCGAACTTTTTTGCCGTCTACAAACTTGTAACCAACGCGTCCTGCAACACCATTTTTGTCAAGAACTTGAACGTTTGACACATGGATTGGAGCTTCTTTTTCAACGATAGCGCCTTGAGGGTTTTCGCTGTTTGGTTTTTGGTGTTTCTTAACGATGTTAACACCTTCAACAATAACTTTGTTTACTTTTGGAAGTGCTGTTACGACAACTGCTTCAACGCCTTTGTCTTTACCAGCGATTACGCGAACTTTATCGCCTTTTTTTACAAACATTTGATTTCTCCTATGATTTCTTACGCCCTAATGGGCACCCTGGTTAGTAATTTAACCAGGGGACTTAGTTTGTTTTCTAGTTTACTAAATCCGTCACAGACTTCGTTAGTTTGTTTTGATGTACCCAAGTACTATCTACAACAAACTGCCTAGTCTGTAACAAATTCCCTAAAACTATTTGATTAAAGTACTTCTGGTGCCAATGAAACGATTTTCATGAAACCGCCATCACGCAATTCGCGTGCCACTGGGCCAAAGATACGAGTTCCGCGAGGGTTTTTGTCTTCACGGATGATAACTGCAGCATTCTCATCGAATTTGATGTATGAACCATCAGCACGACGAGCACCTGTCTTAGTACGAACGATAACGGCTTTAACAACGTCACCTTTTTTAACCGCACCACCAGGAGTAGCTTGTTTTACTGAAGCAACGATGATGTCGCCGATATTCGCGAATTTACGTCCTGAACCACCAAGAACTTTGATTGTCAAGATTTCACGTGCGCCACTGTTGTCAGCAACTTTCAAACGAGTTTCTGTTTGAATCATGTCAATTTTCTCCTTTCAGGTTGATTAAATGATAACTGCCTCTTCCACAACTTCTACAAGACGGAAACGTTTTGTAGCTGAAAGTGGGCGAGTTTCCATGATACGAACGATATCGCCTTCTTTAGCAACATTGTTTTCATCATGAGCTTTGTACTTTTTAGAGTAGTTAATACGTTTACCATAGACTGGGTGGTTACGTTTAGTTTCAACTACAACTGTGATTGTTTTGTCCATTTTGTCAGATACTACGCGTCCAACAAGAACTTTACGATTATTGCGTTCCATTGAAATTCTCCTTTCCCAATCTATTATTTAGTTTCAGATTGCACAGTTTTGATACGCGCAATTTGTTTCTTCACTTCGTTTAAACGAGCAGTTTGCTCAAGTTGACCAGCAGCAGCTTGGAAACGAAGTTCGAAGAGTTCTTTCTTCAATTCGTTTTCTTTCTTAGCAAGTTCTTCTTGAGAAAGGCCACGAAGTTCTTTTACAAAATCTTTAATTTCTTGAAGTTTCATGTCTTCTCCTTATTCTGCTTCACGTTTTACGAATTTAACTTTAACTGGTAATTTGTGACCAGCAAGGCGGAATGCTTCGCGAGCGATTTCTTCAGAAACGCCAGCTACTTCAAACATAACCTTACCGCGTTTAACTGGAGCTACCCAACCTTCAGGAGCACCTTTACCAGAACCCATACGTACACCGATAGCTTTAGCAGTGTATGATTTGTGTGGGAAGATCTTGATCCAAACTTTACCACCACGTTTCATGTAACGCGTCATAGCGATACGGGCAGCTTCGATTTGGCGGTTTGTAATCCATGAGCTAGTAGTTGCTTGAAGACCGTATTGACCAAAGTCTACTTGTTTTCCACCTTTAGCTTCACCGCGCATTTTTCCACGGAATTCACGACGGTGTTTTACACGTTTAGGTACTAACATTTGTTATTTACCTCCTTTAGTGTTTTTACGAGCTGGAAGAACTTCACCACGGTAGATCCATACTTTAACACCAAGTTTACCGTAAGTTGTTAAAGCTTCTTCCCAAGCGTAGTCGATATCCGCACGAAGTGTATGAAGAGGAACAGTTCCTTCTGAGTAGCCTTCTGCACGGGCAATATCAGCACCGTTCAAACGACCAGAAACTTGTGTTTTGATACCTTTTGCACCAGCGCGCATTGCACGTTGGATAGCTTGTTTTTGAGCACGGCGGAATGCCACACGTTGCTCCAATTGACGAGCGATTGACTCACCAACAAGGTGTGCATCCAAATCAGGTTGTTTGATTTCGATGATGTTGATGTGTACTTGCTTACCAGTCAATTTGTTCAATTGAGCACGAAGTGCATCAACGTTGCTACCAGCTTTACCGATAACCATACCTGGCTTAGCAGTGTGGATAGAAACGATTACTTTATTTACAGCACGTTCGATTTCGATTGTTGATGTTGACGCATCAGCCAATTCTTTTTTGATAAAGTTGCGGATTGCAAGATCTTCATGAAGGTAATCCGCGTATTCTTTTTCAGCATACCATTTAGCATCCCAATCACGGATGATGCCAACACGCATACCAATTGGATGTACTTTTTGACCCACGTTTTTACCTCCTTATTTCTCTGCCACAACTACAGTGATGTGAGCTGTGCGTTTGTTGATTGGTGAAGCAGAACCTTTCGCACGTGGACGGAAACGTTTCAACGTTGGTCCTTCATTTGCGAATGCTTCGCTGACTACCAAGTTAGCTTTTTCCAAACCAAAGTTGTTTTCAGCGTTAGCGATTGCTGAGTTCAAAACTCCCTCGATAATGCCTGCAGCTTTGTTTGGTGTGAATTTCAAGATTGCGATTGCGTCTGCTACGCTTTTGCCACGGATGTTATCCAAGACAAGACGTGATTTACGAGGTGAAACACGTACTGTGCGAGCAGTTGCTTTAGCTGAAGTAATTTCTGCCATTGTGTTTTCCTCCTAAATTATTTACGACGAGTTTTCTTGTCGTCAGCAGCATGACCTTTGTAAGTACGAGTTGGTGCAAATTCACCAAGTTTGTGACCTACCATGTCTTCTTGAATGTATACAGGTACGTGTTTACGTCCATCGTAAACTGCGATTGTATAACCGATGAAACTTGGGAAGATCGTTGAACGACGTGACCAAGTTTTAATTACTTTTTTCTTTTCGTCGTTTGCTTGAGCTTCAACTTTTTTCATCAAATGCTCATCGACGAAAGGTCCTTTTTTAAGACTACGTCCCATTTTAGTGTTTTCTCCTTTAAAATATGTACCACAGCGGCTTGTCCGCAAAATAGCGGACTACCGAGTTGGCGGATGATATAGAATGCTAAGCAACTAAAAATAGATTATTTTTGGTTGCGACGACGAACGATAAGTTTGTCAGATTTAGCTTTCTTGTTACGAGTTTTCAAACCAAGAGCTGGTTTACCCCATGGTGTAGATGGTGCTTTACGACCAACTGGTGCTTTACCTTCACCACCACCGTGTGGGTGATCGTTAGGGTTCATTACAGAACCGCGAACTGTTGGACGGATACCTTTCCAACGGCTACGACCTGCTTTACCAAGGTTAACAAGGCCATGTTGTTCGTTACCTACAGTACCAACAGTAGCACGGCAAGTACCAAGGATCATACGAACTTCACCTGATTGAAGGCGAACAAGAACGTATTTACCTTCTTGACCAAGAACCTGTGCAGATGCACCAGCAGCACGAACCAACTCACCACCGCGACCTGGTTTCAGCTCGATGTTGTGAACAACAGTACCGACTGGGATGTTTGCAAGTGGAAGTGCGTTACCAACTTTGATATCTGCTTCTGGACCTGAAACGATGCGTTGACCAACTTCAAGACCTTTAGGAGCAATGATGTAAGCTTTAACACCGTCTGTGTAGTGTACAAGAGCGATGTTTGCTGAACGGTTTGGATCGTACTCGATAGTTTTAACGATTGCTTCAACGCCATCTTTGTTACGTTTGAAGTCTACCAAACGGTAGAAACGTTTGTGACCGCCACCTTGGTGACGAACAGTGATGCGACCGTTGTTGTTACGACCAGCTTTGCTCTTCAAAGCAACAAGCAAGCTTTTTTCTGGAGTGCTTGTTGTGATTTCAGCGAAGTCCAAAGAAGTCATGTTACGACGGCCATTTGTCGTTGGTTTATAAACTTTAATACCCACGTTAATTCCTCCTTTGATTATTCAGCGTCAGCTGTAGCGAACAATTCGATCGCTTTTGAATCAGCAGCCAATGTGATGATTGCTTTTTTCACTTTGTTTGTGCGACCTACATAACGACCTACGCGTTTTGTTTTAGGTTTCACGTTGATTGTGTTAACATTTGCAACTTTAACACCCTCAAATGCAGCTTCAACAGCTTGCTTAATCAAGAGTTTGTGTGCACGAGTGTCAACTTCAAATACATACTTGCCTGCTTCGAGTTGGCCCATTGAGCTTTCTGTGATGACAGGTTTTTTGATAACATCATACAAATTCATTATGCAAGAACCTCCTCAATTTTAGAGATAGCTGCTTGAGTTACAAGAAGTTTGTCTGCATTTGCGATGTCAAGTACGCTTGCAGTTGTTGCAGTTGCAACTTTAACTCCTGGGATGTTACGAGCAGAAAGAGCTGCGAATTCGTTGCCTTCTTCAAGAATAACAAGGACTTTAGAATCAATGCTCAATGCTGCAAGTACTTTTGCAAATTCAGCAGTTTTTGGAGCTGTGAATTCAAGTGAGTTAACAGCTACAAATTTGTTTTCAGCAACTTTTTCTGAGTAAACAGATTTAAGTGCCAAGCGACGAACTTTTTGTGGAAGTTTGTACGCGTATGAACGTGGAGTTGGTCCGAAGACTACGCCACCGCCACGCCATTGTGGTGAACGGATAGAACCTTGACGAGCACGTCCAGTTCCTTTTTGACGCCATGGTTTGCGTCCGCCACCTGAGACTGCTGAACGGTTTTTAACTGCGTGAGTACCTTGACGAAGGCTAGCACGTTGGCTGATGATCACATCAAATACAACTGCTTGGTTTGGCTCGATACCAAAGATCGCATCGTTAAGAACTACTTCACCAGCTTGTTTACCAGTTTGGTCAAATAATGTTACGTTTGCCATTTCGACTGATTTCCCCTTTCCTTATTATTTACCAGCTTTAACTGCTGACTTGATAGTGATAAGAGATTTCTTAGCACCTGGTACGTTACCTTTGATAAGGATAACGTTCTTTTCTGGAACAACTTGTACAACTTCAAGGTTTTGAATTGTTACACGGTTGCCGCCCATGCGACCTGCAAGGTTTTTACCTTTGAATACACGGTTAGGTGCAACAGGACCCATAGAACCTGGACGACGGTGGTAACGAGAACCGTGAGCCATAGGACCACGTGATTGACCATGGCGTTTGATAACACCTTGGAAACCTTTACCTTTAGATGTACCAGTTACATCAACAACATCACCAGCTGCGAAAGTTTCAACTGTAATTTCTTGTCCAACTTCCAAGCCTTCAATGTTTTTGAATTCACGAATGAAGCGCTTAGGAGCTGTGTTAGCTTTAGCTACATGGCCTTTGGCAGGTTTGTTGCTCAATACTTCACGTTTGTCATCAAAACCAACTTGAACTGCTGCATAACCATCAGTTTCAACTGTTTTCACTTGAAGAACAACGTTTGGAGTTGCTTCGATGACAGTAACAGGGATAAATTCACCAGATTCAGTGAAGATTTGAGTCATTCCCACTTTTTTCCCTAAGATTCCTTTTGTCATGAGAAAAATATTCCTTTTCTTATTTTATAGTTAAAAAGTTTTTAACGAGCGTTTTTTATGCTCAAAATCAATTAAAGTTTGATTTCTACGTTTACACCACTTGGAAGATCCAATTTCATCAAAGCATCAACTGTTTTTTGAGTTGGGTTGATGATGTCGATCAAACGTTTGTGTGTACGCATTTCGAACTGCTCACGAGAGTCTTTATACTTGTGAGTCGCACGGATGATTGTGTAGAGGCTACGTTCTGTTGGAAGTGGAACTGGACCTGCTACTTGAGCACCTGTACGTGTTGCAGTTTCAACGATTTTTGCAGCTGCTGTATCAAGTGTACGGTGTTCGTACGCTTTCAAGCGGATGCGGATTTTTTTGTTTGCCATCTTTTTCTCCTTTTCGTCTATTTAACATAATAGGCTAGCTCCACAAGAAAACCAACACGTGTTGCGTGGCAATGCAACCGAGCGTGTCGCAACCTCTTGCATCAAAGCTACAGCCGTAATTTTTACGGCACTAGAACATTCTACCAGATTCTACTTGTCATTGCAAGAGTTTTTACTCAAAAATTCAAAAAATCCCAAAACTTTTATTTCAGGATTCTTCATTACTTCTATCCATTATGTCTAATATGACCAAAATATTTTTATCAGCCAGTAGATGCCTCTCTAATTCCTCACTCAGCCTCTTACTTCTTTCTGTAAAACTATCTTTCATCTGGCCTCCCTTTTGATTTTCAGGCTCATGATAAAAAGGTCCACTGGACCTTAATTCGCTTTCTTGTTTTCAGGCTCATGATAAAAAGGTCCACTGGACCTTAATTCGCTTTCTTGTTTTCAGGCTCATGATAAAAAGGTCCACTGGACCTTTTTATTCCTCTTCCATAAAGCTGTTAAAGACTTCTTCAATCATATCCCATTCTGCTGTTGCGTCTTCTGGGATAGGTTGCAAATCGCCTTCTGTGCCATTCTCATTCTCAATGTATGAGTAGGCTTGGATTTCAACTTCTCCGTTCTCATCTTCTTCTGCACTTGCAGGGATTAAGAGGACGTAGTTTTTACCAAATTCTTCTTGACCGTCAATCGTCAATAAGATTTCAAAAAGTGTTTCGTTACCTTGGTCGTCTACCAAAGTAATCAATTCACGTTCGTCGTGATTGTGGTCGTGTTCATGGTCATGATGATGTGCCATTAGAATCTCCTTTAAAATGTTCTATCTAAATAATTTTGTAAAATCAGCTGAGCTGCTAATTTATCAATAACTTTCTTGCGTTTTCCTCGGCTGATATCCGCTTGCTCAATCAGCATCCGTTCTGCTGCAACAGTTGTTAAACGTTCATCCTGATAATCAACTGGAAGTTTATAACGCTCAGTCAATAAATCACCGTAAGTTTGACTAGCTTCCACACGTGGACCACTAGTATTATTCATATTCTTGGGCAAGCCTACAACAAATTTATCAACCTTGTACTGTTCTACAAGTTCGGTCAAACGCTCCAGACCGAATTCGCCCTTTTCCTCATCGATTGGGATGATTTCCAACCCTTGGGCCGTGAAGCCTAACGGATCTGAAATGGCTACACCAACTGTCTTGGAACCGACGTCTAATCCCATTATTCTCATTAGAGGTCAATCCCATTCCCTTTCAAATAGTAGCGCACCAATTCTTCAATGATTTCATCTCGTTCATGCTTACGAATCTGATTGCGGGCATCATTATAGCGGGGAATATAAGCAGGGTCCCCACTTAATACATAGCCAATGATTTGGTTAATCGGATTATAGCCCTTTTCCTCTAGCGAACGATAAACACTAGTCAATGTTTTGCTGATTTCTTGTTTATCTGTGTCATCTAGGCGAAAACGAACGGTTTCTTCGGTAAATCCCATACTTACACCTTCTTTCCCTATTTTTTACATTATATCACAAATTTTAATTATTCTCAAAAAATGCGCAAAAAGAACCCCAAAAGAGTCCTTTTGTACATCTTATAGAGCTGCTCTCATACGAGCTTGAGCATTTTCAACATTGCGCACTGCACGTGGCAAGAAAGCGCGTATATCATCTTCTTTATAGCCCACTTGAAGTCGTTTCTCATCAATCAAGATTGGACTCTTCAAAATACGTGGATTAGAGGTAATTAAATCAATGACCTCATTCACACTCAACTCTTCAATATCAAAGTCCAGACTCTTTGCATAACGGTTTTTTGACGATACGATACTTGCAATACCATTCTCTGTTTTTGTTAAGATGTTTAGGATTTCTTCCTTAGTAATGGCTTCCTTCGCAAGATTATGCTCATTATAAGATAATTGGTGAGCATTTAACCAATTTTTCGCTTTCTTACAAGAAGTACAACTAGATACAGTATAAATTTTAATCATGTAGTCACTCCTTTGCTACATTTTATTAAGCACATTATAGACTATTATATCATAAATTCCCTCGGTCTGCAGACCTATTTTTAAAAAAAACTTTAAATTTTGGGGTAAAAATTCGGTTTTTATGAGAAAAAAGCCTGGAATCTCCAGACTTTTTCGTTCTTATACTAAACAACTTCCTACATACCTATAACAGATAGGCATCAATAGTTCAATATTAAATCTATTTTGTTAGGAATTAATCTTCTAATTCAATACCGCCATCAAGATCTAGGATAACATCTTGGATCTCTTCCGCAACAACAGGAGCTTCTTCGGTCGCAACCTCTTCAACTCCATCCGCTTCAATCAAACCATAGTGAATACGAATCTTACGGTCGATTTCATCAAAGATTGCTGGATTGTCTGCCAAGAATTTCTTAGCATTTTCAGAGCCTTGTCCGATTTTTTCTCCATTATAAGAATACCAGGCACCTGCTTTTTGAATAATACCAAGGTTGCTACCGATCTCGATCAATTCACCTGTGCGAGAAATTCCCTCTCCATACATGATTTCAACGACAGCTTCCTTAAACGGAGGAGCTACCTTATTCTTCACAATCTTGACCTTGGTTTCCTTACCAACGTTTTGATCTTTTTGATCACCAGTACCTTTGATCTGCGTATTTCCGCGGACATCCATACGAACAGATGCATAGAACTTAAGAGCACGTCCACCAGGTGTTGTTTCAGGGTTACCAAACATCACCCCAACTTTTTCACGTAACTGGTTGATAAAGATAGCAATTGTCTTGGTCTTGTTGATAGAAGCTGACAACTTACGCATAGCCTGACTCATCATGCGTGCTTGCAAACCTACGTGACTATCACCAATATCACCATCAATTTCTGCACGAGGTACAAGAGCTGCTACAGAGTCAACGACAACTAAGTCAACCGCGCCAGAGTCAATCAACTTGCCTGCAATCTCTAGACCTTGTTCCCCTGAGTCTGGTTGAGACAAAAGTAATTCATCAATATTTACCCCTAGGGCTGCTGCATAGGCTGGATCCAAAGCATGTTCTGCATCAATAAAGGCTGCAATTCCACCTTCTTTCTGTGCTTGAGCCACAGCATGAAGAGCAACTGTTGTCTTACCTGAACTTTCTGGACCATAAATTTCAATGATACGCCCCTTCGGATAGCCACCCGCTCCAAGCGCAATGTCGATTGACAAGCTACCTGAACTCATGACTTGAACTTTTTGCTCAGCACGCTCACCAAGACGCATGACAGCCCCCTTACCAAAATCTTTTTCAATTGATTTTAGGGCATCATCCAGCGCTTTTTTACGCTCATCGCCAAATTTCTTTGTAATATCTTCTAATTTTTTTCCTGGTTTCTTAGCCAATGATTTTCTCCTCTTTTCTTAGTCAAACTATTATAGCAAATATCTGCTATTTCACAAAGTGTTTCGTACAAAATCTAACGCCTGTAAACAAGCAAGTTGACGGAGGTATGGCCATGAATAACCTCCTAAATCTACCTCTTTTTTAGAAATACCCGAGGTACTGGCCAAGGCTAGATATACTTTAGCAAGTACGTTGTCTACTGTTGATTCTGGCTTGACTGCCACCGACACTACTAGCCCTAAATCAGCTTGTAGTTCCTCCCGAATACGACTTGCTTCTTCTGATAACCCGCCCGATTCTATCCCTAGCTGACCGATGATTTTTCCTCCGCTATAATACGGCTGACCAGCCAAAGCCAGACTCAATTCTGCTTGTAATAAACCACCTGTTCCATGCTCTAGGATGCCCAAAGATTGTTTCTCTTCCTCTAAAAGAGTCGCTACGGTTTTAACCAAACTATTATCATCCCCATATGCATAGAAAAAATCTCTCAAATGATCACGTTGCAATATCTCTTCTTCCAACTGATTCAAACGCACGTTCGCTTCTTCCTGGTTATCTGCCTTCGTAGATAAACGAAGCGTCACCTCTCCAACTTTTGCATAAGGCGCAAGAGTCGGGTCTGTCTGCTTGTCAATCAAATCCGCTAAAACAGTCACCAACTGGCTTTCACCTATTCCAAAAAAGCGTAGGACACGCGAGTAAAGTTGCTGCTGAGATTGAGTCAAAAAAGGTAACAGACTCTCAGAAAACATAGCCTTGAGTTCACTTGGTGGTCCGGGCAAAACAATATAGGTCACACCATCTTGCTCAATCATACCACCAACAGCTAAACCAGCTGGGTTCTGTAGCGCCTGACTTCCCTCCACAATCTGTGCTTGACGCTCATTATTAGGTGTGCGAACACGACCTGGTCGACTGGCAAAGAAACGGTCTAATTTTGCCATCGCTAGTTCGTCAACAACCAACTCTTTTTGCAAAAATGTCGCTAAAGTTTGCTTAGTCAAGTCGTCTTCAGTAGGACCTAAACCACCACATAAAATGACCATATCACTCCGTTTACTTGCAATTTCAAGTACAGACAATAGTCGCTGTTCATTATCACCTACAGCAGTGTGGAAGTATACATCAATACCTAGCTCTGCACATTTCTCCGAAAGGAACTGAGCATTGGTATTAACGATTTGGCCTGTCAAAATCTCCGTCCCAACGGCGATTAGTTCTGCTTTCATATTCCTCCTCTGTCTAGGGTGCGATTGCTCGCTCATCTAATTAGTTCGTAAGGGATTTCGAAAATCGCAAGATTCTTCGTGTTCATTCAACAGACCTGCTGCCTGCAAATAAGAATAAACACATACAGGACCTACAAATTTGAAACCTCGCTTTTTCAAATCTTTTGAAATTCGCTCAGACAAGTCGTTCTTGGTCGGCAATTCTCGGAAGGACTTGACAGGGTTGTCAATTGTTGCACCGTTCACCCATTCCCAAAGATACGTATCAAACGTACCGAATTCCTCCTGTACTCGAAGAAAAGCCTGGGCATTGGCGCGGGTAGCGTACAACTTAGCCTTGTGACGAATGATATCTGGATTGCTCAGAAGACCGTCTAACTCGCTATCTGTCATAGTAGCAACCCTTTGAATATCATAGTTGAAAAAAGCAGAGCGAAAAGCCT
This sequence comes from Streptococcus sp. 2020WUSS089, assembly GCF_044427405.1. NCBI lineage: Bacteria > Bacillati > Bacillota > Bacilli > Lactobacillales > Streptococcaceae > Streptococcus > Streptococcus sp. 2020WUSS089. The sequence continues at coordinate 20,247 of NZ_JAOTGD010000011.1, forward strand.
GGCGTTTGTTGAGGATAATTTCCCATGAGAGTCCAGCTTGGTAAGACTCCAAGCAAAGTAACTCAAACAGGGCCTGCTCATCATGTAGCGGCTTGCCCCATTCTTCATCATGGTAGGCAATATAGAGTGGATTGTTGGGATTGACCCAAGCACAACGGGACATAGAAACTCCTTTTCGAGAATAACTACAGTGCGAATCAGGATAAACTGACTGAAGCACGACTACGATACTTTGTAAAGTTGTCAAACTGAATCCTAAATATCACTGAATGACGCAGTTGACATCTGGTAAAAGGCTTCGTCAAAACTCGCCTCTTACCTAGCTGTCATTACGGAGGTCTCACAACGAAATTTCTGTTCGGCCGTCTATTTTCTCTTTGTCTTTAACGTCTTTGTATCTGGACACGACATGAGCCGCAAAAATCGATATTATTTTTGTGGCGAATTAGTAAGGTACCTAGGCAAGTCGCAAATAGCGATTGCCGTAGTGGGAGCAGGAAAGAATTCAACAGATAAAAAAGAATTCGTCAACAAGTCCTAGTTTTAAGTTGTTGAGCTGAAACAGTCTATCCCCAGACTGTTTCACTCCCACCCCCGCACAGCTTAAACTGTCTGGGGGACAGTTTAAGGTTGGAAATAAAGCGAACTCGTTCGCATCAGTCGTAGAGGTCAGATTTGAAGTGTGAAACACGAACAAATCTGCCAATCAACCACTGCGCTGAGATGTTGACTCAAACTTTGAGTAACAAAACAAAACTTTTTAACCATCATATTAGTACGTTAATTGAACACGGACTAAGGACTGTGAGAAAAAGATAAACCTGCCTAGAGCCTGATGGCTCTGCGTTAGGCTTCCTATTTTCTCTATGTCCTTTACGTCCTTTGTATCTTATTACTTCATCAACATTTTAAGGGCTGACTTGATGTAGTTTTCTGCGGTATCGTTGGTGCCTTCGAAGAATTTCTTGATTTTCTTGAGTTCGGCTGGTCGGTAACCAAGGGCTTCCATGGCTTCCATAGCTTCATCAAGAGCGATATTTTCACTGGATGGTACTACTTGTTGAACAGGACCCGCTTCTTCGCTCATAACAAACTTGCCTTCCAAGTCCAAAATCATCTGCTGGGCTGTTTTCTTGCCAATCTTTGGAAACTTGGTCAGATAGGTAATGTTCTTCTGCTCAATGGCACGAACTAGTCCATCATTATCATCAACAGCGATAATTGCTAGAGCCGTTGTCGGACCAATACCTGATACTGAAATCAGGCTGAGAAAAACAGATTTTTCAGCTTCTGTCATAAATCCGTAGAGCAAATGAGCATCTTCACGAATCACCTGATGCGTATAGACAGTCACTTCTTGCTGGACTTGTCCTGAATAGGCGTAGGGGTTAGCAACTTGCAAGATATACCCTACTCCATGCGTTTCTACCACAATGTATTTTGCAGTTATTTTCGTTAAAATTCCTTTAATATAGTCGTACATATACTTCCTTTACTAATGTGTCAACTTTTTCAACTATGTTAATACTTGCCCAATTCTCGCAAACTCGTGTGATTTTCCTGAATGCGACGGAACATTTTTTCCATATCCGATTTGCTAAAATGCACTAAGACTGGGCGACCGTGCGGGCAGTTATAGGGATTTTGGCAGTAAGACAATTGTCTCAATAAATCACGCGCCGAATAATCATCCAAAGCATGGTTGGCCTTGATTGACCGTTTACAAGACATCATGATAGCCAGTTCTGCCCGATACTGCTTGATTGACACCTGATCCGTCAAGAGCAACATGTCACACATCTCATAGATGCCAGACTCAATCTCCTCTTCCTTCATCCAAATAGGATGTTCACGCAGAATAAATTGATTAGCTCCATATTCTTCTAAGTTGACACCAACTTGACGAAGAGCATCCATTTTGTGGACAAGGTTAAGGGCATCATTCTGCGGAAATTCAAAAATATACGGCACCAATAACTGTTGAGCTGAATTGTCAACCTGTCCAATTTTCTCACGATAGTATTCGTATTTGACCCTCTCTTGTGCGGCATGCTGGTCAATGATATAAAGTCCTGTCTTACCTTGCGCAAATAAATACGTCCCATGCATTTGACCAAAATATTCTAACTCTGGAAATGTCGATGTTTCCTCCCGGTCTAATTTATCTGCCAGTTTTGCCAATTCTTTTGCACTTAGATTAGGATGCTCCTGATCTTCTGATTCCACCAACTGACGTTCTGCAAATTGAACAGATGTAGGTTTATTTTCGACAGGCGACTCAACAATCTCTTGCCTATCCTCTTCGAGAGGTTTGACATCCTCAGCGACCACGTCTGGTTTTAAGAAGAAGTCTTGCTTAATCGTATCATAATAGATTTTTGGCTCTTTGAGTGGTAAGGTGCCTTGCTCTGCTTTTACTTTTGGTCGAGTACTTGACTGAGCTAAATTCTCAAGAGCATCTGGTATCAAGTCCTGCTCTTTAAGCGCTTGACTAATCGCCTCTCGAATCAAGGTCATGAGTTCTTTTTCCTTGGAGATGCGAACTTCCTGCTTGGTCGGATGCACATTGACATCGGCAAGATAGGGGTCAATCTCAATAGAAATCACCGCCAGCGGAAAGCGTCCAACCATCAACTTACTGCCATAACCTTCCAAAATCGCTCGATTCAACAAAAAATTCTTGATATAGCGACCATTGATGAAAATGGAAATGTAGTTGCGGTTGGCACGAGTCAACTCTGGCAAGGAAACGTAACCTGAAATCTGAAAATCCAGGTCTTCTGCCTCAATTTCAACCATTTTTTTGGCAGACGCAATCCCATAAATCCCTGAAATTGCCTGACGAAGTTTCCCTGTCCCTGCAGTTCTAATTAATTCTCGTCCTTCGTTTACTAAGGCAAAAGCTATTTCCGGATGAGCTAGACTCAATCGATTTACAACATCAACAATATGTGATAATTCAGCCTGTTGACTGCGAACGTATTTGAGACGAGCAGGGGTATTGTAAAATAAATCCGAAACAGTAATCTGCGTACCGACTGGACGACTAACGGGCTCCTCTTTCTCGATGACACCACCTTTGGCCTCCAAATGAAGTCCGTGTGCAAAGTCTGCCGTAGCTGTCTCAATGACCATATGACTGACAGAAGCAATGGAAGGCAGAGCTTCTCCACGAAAACCGAGGGTACGAATACGAAACAAATCCGATTGACTTTTTATCTTACTGGTGGCGTGACGGCGGAGGGCAAGCGCTACTTCATCAGGGGCAATCCCCTCACCGTTATCCGTGATTTGAATCATTTTAAGGCCAGCCTCTTCAACACTAATTTCAATCTGACTAGCCCCTGCGTCAATGGAATTTTCCACCAACTCCTTAACCACACTGGCTGGTCGCTCAATGACCTCACCAGCCGCAATCTGGTTGGCTAGTATTTCTGGTAGTTCAATAATATGTGACATCATTTCTCCTACATTTCTTTAATAATTTTTCCCGAATGCTTATTTTTCCATTATACCACATATCCACTTTCCCTCCTTTTCCCAGATAGGCTAAAGAAAAAATGACTGCCTGAGCAATCATTCATTCTTTTGATAAATCGTAAAGTAATCCGTTGTCTGAACAGACTGGTACTGTGATTCTAAATTTGTCTTGATTTCATCTAGAATTGGCAAATTCTTATTGACGACTACAAATTTTGCCTCATTTTTATTGATGTCATACATCAAGCTATTTTTATTGTCGTCAGTATTCAGATAGGGTTCTGCTGTAGTAAGCGTTGCGGCAGATAAACGTTGACTTGAAAGATAGATACTTGCGCTATTATCCCAAACATAAATCTTATCCGAATCTTTCGTTTGTTCACCAATGTAATTGGCAACTTGTTCACGGTCAGTTCTCAAATCTCCCTGTACCAAATAAAGATAAGCAGGTTGAGCGATAATACCCAAGCAAATAGCTAATGGAAGGAAGAATTGACGACGCAAATACCCACGATGATCTTCTACATCCTCATCACGCAGGTAAACGACTGACATCGCAAAACCATACGGTAAAAGAAGAATGAGTTGGCTCCATTGAAAGTTTGCGTTCCCAATAATAAAGACACATTGAACTAAGAAAGTCAATAATAGGAGAACTTTGATATAGGTATGTCTTACTTGTTTGAAAGAAAACACCATTTGGATGAAACTTTTAAAGAATCCAGATAAGAGTAAAAATACAGACACAATCGCCAAGGCTAAATATAGATAGGAATGGTGAAAGTCTAACTGTAAGTTATAAAGGAAAGTTTGTTGAATAGCTGTTCCCAGAATCTGCGCCTCAAAAGCATAATAACCTACCGCATATAGAATCAGAAGAAAACCAAAAATGGTCGCTAATAATTGATAGATTCCTCGAGTAACTTGGCGGTGTTGGATATTAAAAATAAATAAAACTAGACCCGCAACTAACCAAAGAATCAGACTTTTTGGGTAAATTAAAAATACCAATGCCGCATCGATTCCGTAGAGGATAAATGCCTCATCACGCACTGCATTTTCAAAATAGCGGACCAGAAACCACACACTAGTCAAAAGAAACGGAAGAGCAAACATTTCTGCATACATCCCTCCAAAACCAAGTGCAAAAATAAACACATAGAACCAATGACTAGAACTTGTCGCTAGGTGTTCTGACTGACTAAAATAAGCTACAATCTTATAGAAATAGATTCCCGCTATCAGTAACGCTATAAACTGGAGGATTCCAAAGATAATGAAAGTCCCTCCCAGATGACCTAAGAAAGCAAGTAAGTAGAATAATAACCCGCTTGTCCCAAAGAAATCACCATAAGGGATTTGTCCATTTGCCATTGCCATCCCTGCATATAAATTTTGAGTTTGTATATTGGTTGCAAATGGCATTAGCAGTGGATTGGCTACGCTAAAAACACTTAAAACTAAGCTCCAAACAAGAGCTGGCCAATACTTTGTCTTTAATACTCTTTCATGAAATTCACCATTCAGTTGCACTTGCTGTCTGCGTGATGCTCTACGACTACGCCGATAAGTTTCCTCAGGATGAGTAACTACGTCCGAAACTACATCTAATTCTGTCATTTTCTTCTCCTTGGATTTGCTTTCCTTATTATATCAAAAAGCACTCCCGATGTCATTTCCTATCGGGAGTTCTAGAAATTTTTGCAAACTGTTCTAATTGGCGAAAGGTATGGCGTTTGAGCTTTTCAAATTCCTTTAGAAATGCTATTTTTTCTGCATGTGTCATACCTATTTATTCGCAAAATGATAGTCATTTTTTAAAAAGCCGACGAACTTCTGAGATAAAGTAGAGAGAGCCTGTGACAATCAAAATCCCTTGCTTTCTAGATTGCCAGTCTTCTATAAACTGCTGATAATTCTCAACATAATCTCGTCCTTGACGGTTTTCCTCGGACAAGGCACCATCATAAGCAAAGCTGGTTAATACAAGGGCAGTATGTGGTAATTTTTCGTCCAATAATTCCAGCATTTCTTGAAAGTCCTTGCGCCGAAGAGCTGAAAAGAGAATGGTGACAGGTTCTTCTTGTTCTTGAATAAATTCAACCAAACGTTCGATAGCTGGGACATTGTGGGCTCCGTCCAAATAGATTTTTGGCGCTTGAGCAACCAATTCCAAACGACCAGGCCAGCTGGTTTGGGCAAGGGCTTGTTGAATCAACTGAGGTTGAATATCTTTTTGGATATTGGTCATATAGAGTAGAAAAGTTTGTAGGGCTACGGCCGCATTCTCTTCTTGGTGATGGCCAGCCAGCCCCAGAACTAATTCCGACAGATTGATGTCCGTATTGCTGAACTGTCCTGCTTTATAGGTGAATTCCTGACCAAATTGGTAGACAGGTGCTTGTTTATCAAGGGCAATTTGGCGACAGATGGCTGTGGTTTCTGGACAAAGCGGTCCAAGGACGACAGGCACGTTTTCCTTGATAATCCCTGCTTTCTGCTCTGCTATTTCCCCTAAAGTCAAGCCTAATAAATCCTGATGGTCCATGCCGATGGAGGTGATAACGCTTAGGGCTGGTGCCACGACATTGGTCGTATCCAAAAGCCCTCCGATGCCCACCTCTACTAGCGCCACATCGAGCGGCTGGTCCTGGAAATAGAGGAACATGATGAGCACCATGACTTCAAAATAGCGAAAAGGCTCATAACGAGCGGCGACTTCCTGCTCCAAGTCGTAGACTTTCTGTAAGTAGTGCTGAAAATCATGGTCAGAAATGGGCTGGCTGTCGATACAAATCCTGTCGTGTACGCTCACCATGTGAGGTGACACGAAACTGCCGACACGCAAGCCATGTGCCTGAAATAGCTGGCGCATAAAGGCAATGGTCGATCCCTTGCCATTGGTTCCAGCGACATGAATGACCGGAACTGCAAACTGGGGATTTCCTAGCTGTTCTAGGGCATACTCAATCTTTTCCATCTTGTAATGAAACACCTGACCTTGCTTGGTGTTTAACCAATTTTCTAACATAGCCACCTCCTACATACTGTCTAGTATAACAAAAAAGCCTAACGGATGTTGGCTTTTGAATAAGATGAATGTTAAAAATTCCACCAGCTTGTTGAGAAATCTCCAAATGGAAAAACTTTTGTAAGAATTGTAATCATTGCTCTATCCCCTTTATTTGATAAAACTATTTTACAACTTGAGAACTTTTTCCAACAGGACAAAAATGTCACATAACAGACCATCTTGTTGCCAATCTATTTCTAATTTTAACAATTAAATATGCATTACCTAACAGCCCTAGAGCATACTCAATCCTCTCCATCATGTAATGAAACACCTGACCTTGTTTGGTGTTTAACCAATTTTCTAACATAACCACCTCCTACATACTGTCTATGTATAACAAAAAAAGCCTAACGGATGTTGGCTTTTTGAATAAGGTGAATGTTAAAAATTCCACCAGCTTGTTGAGAAATCTCCAAATGGAAAAACTTTTGTAAGAATTGTAATCATTGCTCTATCTCCTTCATTTGATAAAACTATTTTACAATCTTAGTAAATTTTCCAACAGGACAAAAATGTCCTATAATTGACTATCTTTTCTCCACTCTTCTTCTAATTTAGCCGTTAGGTGTGCATTACCAATTATTCTTGCAAAAAGAAGTGCTTCTTCATATAAGGCAGTTGCTGCATCTTTATCTTTATTTATTAATAACTCATATTTCCACTTAAGCAGATTAAGAATAGGTTTCTTTTGAAAATCTTGGGTCTTCTGCATTATCTTATCAAGTGCTTCAAAGAGTGTAGGAATATAGCTAAATTCTTTCTTTTGTCCCAAAAGTCCAACTGAAGTTATCATCACATCCCTTAAAATAAACAAATCCCCAGATTCAACTAATTCTACTTGACTCGGAAACTTTTCAACCAACTCTAAAAAATACTGGAAATCACTACTCTGTTTAACTTCCATTCTCAAATTGATTAAATAGAGCTGGATTATCAACAAATCATTGACTGAAAATTGTTTTTTTCTATGTATCTGTTCAAAATAATCTTCTAGAATATCTTGACCAAATTCTGCTGTCTTCGTTTCAAATACATCAATAATAGATTGAATGGCATCAATCGCTATTTTCTCTTCTTCAGGCAAGTCATCATAATAGTCATCATAGATTTCTGTCATCATATCTGCCCGTTTTTCCATCAATTCCTCATTTTCATAAGTCGGTGTACGGAGGACATCAAATTTCAGTTTGGAATATCGTTCAGGCAGAGACACATAATCTGGCATAAGCTCATAGAGCCCCATGCCTAAGCGGGTTGCGATATATTGGATTTTTGAAAAAGTCGGCTTAGAAGTACCTGCTTCGATACGGGTTAATTGGCGGACGGAGAGCTCAAGTTCGTCACCGCAAAACTGTTCACGCGTCATATTGGCTGATTCTCGCAGCTGGCGCACACGTTGTCCAAATTCCTTATCGTTCATAAAACACCTCCAAATATTCTTTTGTATATTATAGCAAAATCATTACTCAATTTCCATACTTTTTTCTGTTTTTAAATAAAAAACAAACGGTTTTACGTTTGTTTTTGTTTGTATTCATCGGTTAATATTTGTTTTATGTCCAATAAAGAAACAATCTTCCAATTCTTCTCTACACCATCAATTTGCAGGTTGATGCTATGAATCCCTGCGTTGATAGCTGTTTCTACATCGAGCAACCGATCGCCGATGTAGTAGGTATTTTCTTTGTTCAGTCCGTATTTTTCGATAAGAAATAGCAGAGCTTCTGGACTTGGTTTGCGGGCAAAACCAGAATCGCTGGTCAAGATTTCTGTGAAATGGTGACGGACGCCAAGATCCTCCAAAACCTGAAAAGCATTGTCACTCTTGTGTGTATAAACGAAATTTTGAATTCCTTTCTCTGCTGTCCAATCCAGAATTTCACGCGCACCAGCCATCAAAGGAATCTGCGTATTCTTCTCCTTCAAGGAAGTCGCACGCACACGATTAAGTTCATCGCTATCTAGACCGTACTTGTCCGCATCACGCACCAGCAAATCCTTGACAGAATAACGAAGAATGAAATTCCTTACTTCTTCGCGGTCAAAAGGAAGATCATATTGTTCATAGGTTTCCTGAATTCCAGCCAAAATCGCTTCATAGGAATCCAAAAGGGTTCCATCCAAATCCCAAATAAATGTCGGTGTCATCTTATCTCCATTTCTAGTTTAGTTCGAACGTGAAACAAGGTCATTACTTGCTCATCTGCTCTGCCATTATTTTTCCGTATAGGGATAACCCAAGTGCTCGTAAGCCTTAGCTGTCGCGACTCGCCCCGTCCGTGTCCGTATGAGGAAGCCCTGCTGAATCAGGTAGGGCTCGTACATATCCTCCACTGTTTCACGCTCTTCGGCGATATTGACCGACAGGGTGTTGAGGCCGACGGGACCGCCACCGTACATCTCAATCATGGTCCGGAGAATCTTCTGGTCCACATAGTCCAGCCCCTCTCGGTCCACGTCCAGCATGGTCAGGGCCTTGTCCGTAATGCTATCGTCAATCAGGCCGTCGCCCATAATCTGGGCAAAATCCCGTACCCGCTTGAGCAGGCGGTTGGAGATACGAGGGGTCCCCCGCGAACGACGAGCCAGCTCGATAGCTGCTTCATGGGTAATCTCCATCTCAAAGATGTCCGCTGTCCGCTCGACAATCTCGGTCAAATCAGCCAGTTCGTAATACTCCATGTGACCGGTGATACCAAAACGAGCCCGCAGGGGATTGGATAGCATACCCGCACGAGTGGTTGCTCCAATCAGGGTAAAAGGTGGCAACTCCAGATGCACAGAGCGGCTAGCCTCCCCAGCCCCAATCATGATGTCAATGTAAAAATCTTCCATGGCAGAGTAGAGAATCTCCTCAACCGCCATGGGCATACGGTGGATTTCATCGATAAAGAGGACATCTCCTGGCTCCAAATCATTGAGAAGGGCCACTAAATCGCCTGCCTTTTCAATGACGGGACCACTGGTCTGCTTGATATTAACTCCCAACTCATTGGCAATAACAAAAGCCATGGTGGTCTTACCCAGACCTGGAGGACCAAAAAGAAGAGTATGGTCCAAGGCTTCATCACGGAGCTTGGCTGCCTCGATAAAGATTTTCAGCTGGTCCTTGACCTTGTCCTGACCGATGTATTCATTTAATTTCTGCGGACGCAGGGTACGCTCAACGTATTCCTCGTCCTGCATTTGTTCCATGTCTAAAATTCGATTTGTCATGAAACCATTATAGCATAAAATGAAAATACCAGACTCAGTGAGTCCGGTATTTCCAGGAGATTATATGATCCCTAACTCTTGTCGTTTGCGACTTAGAGCTGGGGACACCTTTAGGTGAAAAGTATTCCTGCTATTTCTAGCTTGGATATAGTATAGCTCACAAAACTGAAGGGCAACTAAAACAGAATTCATTTTATTTCTTTTCCACTATTCGCAAAAATCGCTCTAGATAGTGCGAATCTACTTGCATCATCGCTCTCTCATTTTCTCTTGTCAATCATTTTTACTCCTCAATCCGCACACGGATAAACCATTTATCAATACTCTTCTTCCCAGATCGCCGTAACCGCTCTGCCATCCCCTCCATATATTTTTCAAACTTTTCTTCCATCTTTGAAACTTTCGAGTCCCCGCTATCATTTCCTCCCAAAGATAATGTGTAAGTTGTTTGTTTCATTCTTTTCTCCTATCTATTCATTGTGCAAGTAATCATTCGTATTCATTTCTATTTATAAAGAATAGTGGATTTTTTCTTTCAACCCTGACAATCTATTTTTAAAGTATTTCCACCAATTTCCCAAGTAGAGAATCAAGGCCAAACTAATCAGGACAATCCACCCCAATAGGTAATAGAATTCTTGATTCAAAAGTTCAAAATGGGGATTTTTGAAAAATTCAATATAAGCTCCAAGAAAACTATATTTCAAAATCTGCCCCACTGTCTCATTCATCAAAGACAGGCTAGGTCCCATAGACACCGCCATTGTGATAAGCATCGAGGTAACCTGTGACTTGGATTGAGATTGGGAAGTTGCCCCGATTAAAAGGTTGATTAAAATGGAAGCCAGTGATGTCAAAAGCATGATAACCGAATAGCTAAGAACATATCCTGATACATCAGCCTGTGTGATAGCTGGAAATAGAATGAGGTTGACAAAGCTAATGACAACAGGATAACACAAAATAGACAGCACATATTCACTTGGGCGAACACCTGTCAGTAACAAGGTAGACAGATTATTCTTTTCCTTTTCTTCAGAAATCATTGCAGATATAGGACTTCCTACTGACATACCAATAGCCATTGAAAAACAAATTCCCATTAAATCCATTGCCTTGGTATCATCTGTTTTCATCACAAACTTAAACAGTAGTAACATGAAATAGGGCATCAATACTGGCAATAGAATGTTCTTATTGGTCACCAAGACTTGTGTTCGAAGCCAAAGTAAGGCTAAAAATCGTTTATACATTTAAGGTTGCTCCTGTCTGTTGAATAAAAATATCTTCCAAAGTTGGCTCACAAGAGTGAATAGTTGTCGCCTGAGCTAACTTTTCAGGTGTCAATTCACTAAACAATAGCTCATGATCACTACCGTCCTCAAAAGTAACCCTCACTTTTTTAGTGACATTGTACTTATGAATCAAATCCTGCGGACTTCCCTTTTCAACCAAATTTCCTTGATTCAATAGAACCAATTGATCACATAAGAATGTCGCTTCTGCCATATCATGCGTGGTCAAGAAGATCGTCGTCCCCTTACCCTTTAGCTCCAATAAGAGTTCATGAATCCGCTTTGAAGTTGTAGGATCTAGACCGCTTGTCGGCTCATCAAGAAACAATACTTTTGGTGAATTGATTAAGGCTCTTGCAAGCAACATTCGTTGCTTCATGCCTGTAGATAGTTTTTCTGCAATTGTCTTTTTACTATCCAGCAATCCTACTTTTTGTAGAATAACCTCTACTTCTTTCGAACTGACACCAAAGAATTTTGCATAGAACAACAAATTATTTTCCAAGGTCATCTTCTCGAAGAAACCACTTGAATCACTGACCAAGCCCATTGCTTCAAAGTCCTCTGGTGACAATAGGGTCGATTCCTTACCTAGTAGATAAGATTTTCCGCTATCTGCTGGTAGCTGCCCGGTAATAATCTTAATCATGGTTGTCTTCCCCGAGCCAGAGGGACCCAAGAATCCAAAGATTTGTCCTTTTTGAATGTCAAAGCTAATGTTGTCTAAGGCAACCTTGTCTCCAAACTGTTTATGGATATGTTGAACTGTTATCATGCTGTGCTCCATTTTCTACCTCTTTTGAATAGTGCTTGAGTCTGAAAAGCTAACTCATCGAAAACTCTCACCCTCACCTATTTATTCGTAAAATAGTTCAAAAAAATGGAAGTCCATCGACTCCCATTCACTAACTGGCTTGCGGTAAGCCTCTTAAGAAATCTTGATAGAGATGATTTCTCTCCACTAACTGCTGATGAGGACCATAATCGGCCACTTGTCCATTTTTATCTAAGACCAAAATAGCATCCGCCTCACGCACTGTGTGCAAACGGTGAGCAATGGTTAGCCTTGTTTTCCCAGCTGTTAAACGGTCAATCGCTTTGCTAATGACACGTTCTGTGACAGTATCTAAACTCGCTGTCGCCTCATCCAACAAATAGATAGGATGCTCTAACAACAAGGCTCTCGCAATGCTAAACCGTTGTTTTTGGCCTTCCGACAAACCTGTCCCATTTTCTGAAATCCGAGTATCTAAACCATCTTCCAACTCAGCTACTAAATGAGACAGTCCCAACTCCTTGAGAATATGAGCAATACGCTCTTCAGACACAGACTCGTTCTTTCCATACAATAGATTTTCTCTAATCGTTCCATGGAAGAGAGTATTATCTTGAGGTATGAAGGAAATCAATCTTCTCATCTCCTTGGTTGAAATATCACTTAAGCATTGTTGACCAATCCGAATCTCTCCTTGGTAGTCTTGATAGTATTTCATCAGTAAGGCAAAAATAGTTGATTTTCCTGCCCCACTTGGACCAACAATCGCCACATGAGCTCCCTCAGGAATTCTAACCGATACTCCATTCAAAACTGGATCTGTATGATAGGAAAACCGAACATTTTCCAACTGGATACTAGCTTCATCAACCAACTCTGTATCTGCCTGTTCTTCCTTAGTCAGCTCCAGCAACTCTACCAAACGTTTAGACACCGCCTGAAACTCCGTTAGTTCATTTAAGGAAGAGGCAATATCTGTTACTGGATCAATCAGTTGCATCATGTACAATACAAAGGTTGTCAATGTAGCCATGGTCATCACTCCCTTGGTCACTTCTATACCTGCTACCAGCAACATCAGAATGATAAAACCCGTCATCAAGCTACTAACCAAAGTATGTTGCACCGCTGACAGTCTAATCATTCTCTCAAAGGTTTGCGACAGTTTCTGAAAAGACTTGCCCATCTCTCGTTGTTCATGCTTTTCTCCCTGAAAGGCCTTCATCAAACGAATCGTTGTAAATTTATGACTAATTCTACTAGAAACCTGCCCTAATCCTTCTTGGTAAGCAGAGTAGTAACCTTCCAGCCGCTGATTCATTGGAATCATAACCATTGACAACAAAGGAAGCAACAAAAGACTAAGACCTGTGAGCCACGGACTGATGGTCCACAGAAAATAAATTGACCCGACAACCATCAAACCATTCATCAAGAAATTTGGAAGAATAACGGTAATGAAGTTCAGAACAACCGACATATCATTGGTCAAACGACTGGCAAGATCGCCGGATTGGTACTGATCCAAGTCCTTTACAGATGTGGTCAACAAGGATTCATAAATATATTGTTGCAACTGTTTGAGTGCCTTACTACCACTACGCCCGATGAAATAATTGGATAGGGCTTGTACCGTATAAACCGATACAAAGAAAAGGATGAAGCCAGCCAGCAATGCGGGTCGTGTTAATAGATTGCTTAAATAGGTTTGATCTAGCAACTGACCAATAAACTGGGGAAGAAGCAACCCCATTCCAACCCCAAGAGCACTCAGCGCTATTCCAAACAAGAACATCGTTTTATTGAGCGATTTCAACAACACTCCTACGAGTCTTCTATTCATACCTAGAACTCCAAATTCTTGAACTTTTTCGCAGCAATTTTAGTAAATACGAGTGCGTAAACAAGCGTCACACCGATAGCTCCTAAGTAAGCAAGTCCCGCTCCTGTCAGGCCTTCGCTCGCTAAAGGCATATAAGTAGTTGGAAAAAGCATCGCAACTGGACCGCCAACAACTGCTAAAATCATCATCGTAATCGTCACCAAAAATCCTGTGATCATTGTGGTAATATTTTTCAGATACAAGCAAAGAGCCGTTGCCAAACTAACCGATAAAATATCTTTTAGTAAATAAGCGACAATACAAAACACATTACTCAAACTCTCTGCCAAACTAGTATCAAAAACGGACTGACTGCCAAAAGGCAGGTGAATTACTCGAACATAATGTACAAATGCAGAGGTTGCAAAGAAGAGACCATAGAAAATGACAATTGTTGCTAAGAGACCCAAATATTTAGACCAGAAAATCTGTTTCCGCCCAAGATCCCGGTATAAAAACATGGTATGTTCATCTACTTCTTTCCTAAAGACAGAGATAGCCAAGAAATACAGGGTCAAACTAGGAAGAATAAAACTATCCACAGAGCTCATCATCATATTCGTAAAGGCAACAAGGCTAACCGACCCCTCACTAGCATGAATTTGCATAAAATTCGACCCTTCAATAAATGAAGTGACTAGATAAATAAAAGGAAACAAAGTGAACAGGAGATAAATCTGCGTCTCCTTTCGCTTCCAAATCGTTCTAAAGATAGCCGGAAAAATTTGCTTCATACTCACTACCCTTTCGTAAAGATTTCTTTCAAGTGATTCTCTTTCACTTCTAGTTTCACAATCAATTCTTGACGAGCCAGCACACCAAAAATCTGATTTAGCTCACTTGTAGGTGTAGCAGTGGAAATCTCTAACACTTCCCCCTCTAGCACCACATGCTCATTGAGCAAAGCCTCTACAGAATCTAGGTTTTTAGTCGTATCCAACTGCACGAGCACACTTGGATGAGATTTGCCTTCAAAAGCCTCTGCCAATTCTCCCGATTCGATATAGACATAGCGGCTACACAAGGCCTCCAGCTCACCTAGTTGGTGACTCGAAATCAACATGGAAATTTGTCGCTCACTCGACCACTGCTTCAAGATATCAATCAATTTCTGAACACCAATCGGATCCAAGCCCACAAAAGGCTCATCTAAGATAAGGAAATCTGGCTCCGCAACTAAGGCAATCGCCAAAGCAGTCCGTTGTTTCATACCAAACGAGAATCCCTTGGGTTTCCGATTACGAGCATCCCATAATTCTACCAATTTCAAAGTCTTCTCAATATTTGGATAGAGCTCTTTTTTCCCATGCAGGTCCAAATAAAACTTAAGATTGTCCACAACGGTCATTTCTGGATAGAAGACTGGATCAATCATAATCCCAAAGTCTGCCAACAAATTATCCTGGCTAAAAATATCCGTACCCTTATAAGTAATGGTTCCTGAACTTGGTTTTAGGGACTTGGCCATTAGTTTCATGAGCGTGGATTTTCCAGCTCCGTTTTTCCCAATCAGACCAACAATCTCGCCCTTATTGATCTCCAAACTCACATCTTTTAGTGAGTAAAATTCGTTTCCTGCAAACTGTTTTGATAAATGATTGATTTTAAGCATAAGTAACTCCTTTTTCTTTCTGACGACCTGTTTGTTGAATAAAATATGTAGCAAAAGCTATGCCATAGTACAATACAGCAACAAATAGTATTTGTGATGGAGCTAACAGATCACTAGCTACCTCGACACTCATGACATCGTCTGAAACTGTATTCAGTTGAGAAAACTGAGCCCACTGACCATTGCTACTCGTAATGTAGGCAAAAGCAGCATAAAATATCATTGACATTGTTGGAAAAATGCCTGCTGACCATGCTTTCCAAGAATTATCCTTTAGCAATCCTAGACAGATTGAATTGACAATGGGTGGTAGCAAATAGGTCAACAACAACAAAATAGGAACCGAAAGGCTTAACAGCAGTTGCGAACTTACAACTGTCAAACAAGTATAAAATAAACTCAATAGTAGAATAAATATCATCATAACCCTCACAATTAAAATGGAAATCTCGAAACCAACAGATTGTAGATCCAATGTCCTCCGATAGCATACTGCAATCCAAAACGTGTAGCTAATACAGAGAACAATAAACCTAGTGGAGTTCGAATGATTAGATTATCCAACAATGGATAATTCATATGTAGCAAAACTCCAAACAAGAGAGAAGTGACCAACATAGCTAGCCAAGTAGGGTATTCACTTTTTAGAATACGGTAGATAAGATAACGGAACAAGAATTCTTCACAAGTCGCAATAATAAATTGATTGACATATTCTTCACTTTGAATAAACCAGAAATTGATCAGGAAAATTGCAATAGCAAGCAAAACAAAACTTTTCCAACTGAACTTTACTTCCGATAGCTCCTGGCAAAGTTGATAACGCTTGGTTAACATAGATGGAAGTAGAATAAATCCTACTGGCATTCCAACCAGTATAGAAAATAGGTAAGCCACCTGTAAAAATTGACTGGGACTAAACAAAACCATAGATGTTGCTAGAAGATAAGAAATTGATGCTAAAATAATCAAAGCAACGGATAAGGCAACCGGTCTAATATAGCGAATTACCATAAAATACCTCTAAAACTCCAGCTTTTCAAAGTTCGAACGGCCTTTGAGATAGATAGCAATAATATAAAATGTCGTTATAGCTACTACCAAGGACCATGCAAGCAGTGGCTGATTAAAGCTCATCTGAGCATAGCCATTCGGTACGACATAACGAACTCCAATGAGAAATGGTGCAGTTGTTGTAAACAGCGACCAAAAAACTCCTGCTAAAACTGCCTGTAAGGATTTGGCTTTGATAGAAACCATGGCAACCAATAGAATACCGATAACATTGATTGAAATTGTTGCAAAAATAGATAGGAGAGTGGACTGTACATTATTCCAATCATCCGATACTACTTTTCCAGAAGCATTCAAGAAACCAAAATAAGCAATCGCACTTGTCAGCATTGTTAGAAGGACATAAGAGGCGTACATCGTCACTAAACTAATGATTTTTGCATTAAAAAGTCGAGTTCTATTCAGATCTTTATATAAAAATAGAATACCGCTATCAATCTCATCCCTAAAAACTGCGGAAATTATCAAGGATAACAGCAATGTTGGTAACACAATCCCATCCTGTGTTGCCAATGCTGCCCCTAGAAAATCTAAAAAATTATCCGTATATTCAGCTTTTACGCCTACTAAAAATTTAGACAATATCGGAACTAAGATTGGTAAACCAGCAAAGGCATAGAACAAAGCAACATCTCTTCTATAGATAATCGATTTAAAAATAGACCTAAACATATTCATATTGTTTCCCCTTTTTATCAATAAGATAGGAACTGTAACAAATTCCCATCTTATTGATAGCTAAATCAAATTAGCTATCAAGTTCTTTTTACAAAGTGTGACGACCGCGGCGATAAGTGTATTTGATAATACCCAGATCAATAGTGATGCGCTTATTCTTCTTAAATAATTGTTTCATTTTTACTCCTTTTTCTTTAAAAATTTACTAATCTGTTTACAAAGTATGACGACCACGACGATAGGTGTATTTGATAATACCTAGATCGATTGTTACACGTTTATTTTTCTTAAAAAATTTGTTCATTTCTATTTCCTCCTATTACTTTAACAATTTGATTTACTGATCGATTTACAAGGTATGACGACCACGACGGTAGCTATACTTAATAATCCCGAGGTCAATCGTTGTACGTTTGTTTACAATCTTGAACTTCTTTTTCATCCTTCTTCTCCTTTCATTTTTCCTACACTTGTTTATTCGTAAATCATTTGGAAAATGATTTATTTTTTCAAGTGTGTATCTCCTTGAGGGGTGGTTTCCCTCTCACTTACTTATTCGCAAATCGTTTGCATTTTTTGAAAAAATGTTATTTTTTTGAATAAGTTGTGAGCTTGCTTCCCCTACACTTATCTATTCGTAAACTTTTGTAAAAAATAATTTATTTTTACTCACGAATGATTGTCTAGCGGAAGGAGCTTGTTTTCCCCTTCACCTATTTATTCGCAAGTAAACAAAAAAATTCTCTGGAAAATCCAAAGAATTTTGATTTTTTTATAATCCAAGTCGAGCAAAGATATCATCCACCCGCTTAGCATAGTAGTCTGGGTTGAAGAGTTCATCGATTTCTTCTTGACTGAGTTTGGCTGTCACACGCTCATCCGCTTCGAGAAGGGGCTTGAAGTCCACCTGATTATCCCAAGACTGCGCAGTTTTTGGTTGCACCAAGTCATAGGCTTCCTCACGGGTCATGCCTTTCTCAATCAAACTGAGCATGACACGCTGGCTGTAAATTAAGCCAAAAGTCGACTCCATATTGCGTTTCATATTTTCAGGGAAGACCGTCAAGTTCTTGACGATATTGCCAAAACGATTGAGCATATAGTTGATAAGAATAGTCGTATCCGGCGTGATAATCCGCTCCGCTGACGAGTGGGAAATATCGCGTTCGTGCCAGAGAGCCACATTCTCAAAAGCCGTCACCAAGTGACCACGCACCACACGAGCCAGACCGGTCATATTTTCAGAGCCGATAGGGTTGCGTTTATGGGGCATAGCAGAGCTGCCCTTTTGGCCTTTGGCGAAATACTCTTCGACTTCGCGTTGTTCAGATTTTTGTAGCCCACGGATTTCTGTCGCCATACGCTCGATAGACGTTGCAATCAAGGCTAGGGCTGAGAAATATTCTGCGTGGAGGTCACGAGGAAGGACCTGAGTTGAAATTTCCTGCGGACGAATGCCCAATTTGCCACAAACATACTCTTCCACAAATGGTGGAATGTTGGCAAAGTTACCAACCGCACCTGAAATTTTACCAGCCTCAACGCCTTTGGCCGCTACATCAAAACGCTCCATGTTGCGTTTCATTTCGCTATACCAAGTCGCTAATTTAAGACCGAAGGTCGTTGGCTCCGCATGAACACCGTGGGTACGACCCATCATAATCGTGTACTTATGCTCACGAGCCTTGTCGGCAATGATGTTAGTAAAGTTTTCAAGGTCACGACGGATGATGTCGTTGGCCTGCTTGTAGAGGTAGCCGTAAGCCGTATCCACCACGTCGGTCGAAGTCAGACCGTAGTGGACCCACTTGCGTTCCTCACCAAGACTTTCCGAAACCGCACGCGTGAAAGCCACCACATCGTGACGGGTCTCCTCTTCAATCTCTAAAATGCGGCCGATGTCAAAAGTCGCATTCTCACGAATCAAGGCCACATCTTCTTTGGGAATCTCACCCAACTCAGCCCAAGCCTCATCAGCGAGGATTTCCACCTCCAACCAAGCCTTGTACTTGTTCTCTTCACTCCAAATAGCCGCCATCTCTGGGCGGGAATAACGTGTTAGCATGATTTTTACTCCTTATCTAAAATAATATTTCTATATTTGTCTTCTGCAATTACATTATCTAAAATATCAATATTGTCATTTTTTAAAAGTTTATATTTAGAAATATACAGGTAATCCGTTTCAGCAAAAGCCATCTTTGTGCTACGATAAGTTTCATCAAACCATAAAATATTATTCACATAATGGCCTTCAAAGAATTCGCTCAATTCTTTAGTATGGTTAATAACAAAATCTTTGATTTCCGATGCCTTCGTCAATTTTTTAAATTCTTCACAAGGAAAACCTAGACGTCGTAATATTTCGCTAATTGCATCTCCCCTAAATCCAACATTATGATTCTTTATATTAATTAAATTTTCATTAATATAATTTCGTGATAGAGCGATAATATATCCATCTTCAATTGAAGAAGAGATATTAGTAGGATTTTCTATTACAGAATTTTCAATAACTATTTTTTGATCATAAAATAACTTATTCACTACTTCATCAACTCTATTGGACAAGACATACATAATTTCTTTATTAGATGTTGGAATATAAACTTTACCTGACTTGATATACCAATTCACATTCATTTTACCAAATTTCATCGTTCTTCCATTGTAATGTTCTGCTCTTGGTAGGCCACCATTATCACAAATCTCATCTATTTTTTTTAAATAGGTAGGCAAAATTTGTTTACAATAAGCGTTTTCTACTAGAATCTCAATATCATCTGGTAATGCAATTGACTCTCTACTCAGGGGAATTTCAATTCCTTCCGTATCCTCTAGTACAATCAAAGGGATTTTATAAATATCTGCAAGTGGCCTTGGTCTCAAATTTCTATTATAAGAAAAATTATTATAGTAGTGTTTACGATATTCAACTTTTATAATCATATCTCCATATAAAACATGATTATATAAACTATCTAACAACTTATTTTGTATTGAATAATCATTCTGCAGGTACATATAAATTTTATATGGTTCTTCAGAAATACATTTAAAGTCTGATAAATCAAGAGTATTAAACAGGTAATTTATTTCTTTAAAGCCAATATTCAAGCTTATTTTACCTCCTCGAACAACATCACTTAGTCCAAAATATCCCAAAAAATCTTTAATTTCATTATGTTTATTTATTTCAGCCCCAAATACTTTTGTTAATCTTAAGCAAACAAAAGTATAAGAATCTTCGCTAAACTCCAGATTGCTATTTTCAATTTGAACTTCTTTGCTTGATTTAGTTGTATCAGTATACATCCTAAACGAAATCGGCTTTTCTCCTGATTTCTTCGTCTGCACGTAGATAGAATCTGAAATTAGAAACATAGATAATGCACCTATGCCAAACTGTCCTACTAAATTTTTAACAGTTTTATCTCTTTTTCCAGATTTTCCAATTGTTAAGTAGTACTCCTTAATCTCATCAATAGACATCCCTGTACCATTATCTAAAACTGACAAAAATATTGTATCATCTTTTTTCTCTAGAGAAATTTTTATATCATACTCCCTATTAGCCATTTTACAAGCATCCATTGAATTTTGTAATAACTCTCTCATGACTACTGTTGGCTTATGTTGCCCCTCATAAAGCGGAATAATAAAGTGATTGACAACATCATTTTTGGAAACTGCAAATTCTAAATTATCTGATTTTAAAGATACATTTTGTAATACTTCATAAAATTCTTTGTAACTCGTTCGTAAATAAAAGACATTAATTTTTATTGTTAAACCATTTGAAAGTGATAAATCTTCTTTTTCTAAAAAATATTCTGGCTTATCATCCGGAGAATACGAAACGATATATACCCTTTCTTGAAATTTATCCAAATCTTTCTTGCTTAACGTCACAGTCAAAGTTGAAAGTATGTCTTTTATATTCCTATCACTGACACTATATCCCAAAAACACTATCGGAGATTCTACAAATATTGTTAATAATTTAGAATATATATATTTGCTTTTTTCAAAAAATTGATCATAATCTGCTTTCGTAATTATAATAGACTCTGGATTACTTATAGAACCATGAATTTTATAGAGTTTTTTATTTTTTGTCTCCGAAGAAAATAAATCATCATTATGGATATAAATATCGTCACTATCTATATTGAAAATATTGCTTTCTAATAAAGAATCGTAATTTGTAGTAATTAGTTTTTGATAATGAATATTTTTAAGTATCGATATTTCTCGCTTATTGTCAAGATTTATTGTCAAATTCTCTAAATATTTACTGATTAATTCTCTAAAAGGCCTCTTTATATTACCATCTAATAATTCACTCCCGTTTAGTTTTGTAAAATAAATGGCCTCCAATCGTTCTGCAAGTTCTTCATAATTACTATCAGACCATTCCCTTAATACCTTTTTATCAACTCCTACTTCCTCAGAAATTTTCTCCAATAATTCCAACCAAGTAGGGGAATTTAAATATCTTTTTGATAACCCCGAACCCACAAACAATACCGGCTTTTGAGTTAATCTAGATAATTTTTCAAAGCCATACTCTATATTTTTCAAATCTCTAAAATCAATCCTATCACTCATCTTCATTCTTTCTAATCTTATTTGTATCGAACGCCGCTAATTTATTTCAGCAAAAGTAGATAACTAAGCATTTCATAATGAATTGTAATCCAACTATTCAACGAATAATTACTTAACATAAATATGCAGAGACAAACCTCAACATAATATTTCTTCAGAAATCTATCCCTATACTAAACTCCTCAACCTCATCAGGCACATCACTAAACACCGTCACGTGTCCCATTTTACGATTGTGCTTCGCTTCTAGTTTACCATAAAAGTGGGGATGAGCGGTAGGGTTTTCTTGAAGAAAGGTTTGGACGGCTTCCATGTCTTGTCCGAGGACGTTGATCATAACTGCTGGAGAGAGCAGGCGAATAGGAGGGAGGGGTTGACCAAGGATACCCTGTATATGGGTATCAAACTGTGAAAAATCACAGGCTTCAATGGAATAATGTCCTGAATTGTGTGGGCGAGGGGCGATTTCGTTAACCAGAATGTCCTCCCCTGCGACAAACATTTCAACACAGAGAGTACCTGCTAAATGGAGCTTGTCTGCGATTTGCAGGGCCATTGTTTTGGCTTTTTCAGCTAGTTCATCTGAAATACGGGCAGGCACGATAGTTTTGTAAAGAATATTATTGCGGTGGACATTTTCCTGTACAGGAAAGACGGTGTAGTCGGAGCCATTGCCTGACACAAGGACGGAGATTTCCAGGTCGAAATTCACAAACTCTTCCAAGACACACTCGGCAGAGTTGGCTAACTGACTAGCCTCTACCAAGTCCGCCGCTTCTCGAATGACCTTCTGACCGTGTCCATCATAGCCCCCAGTGGCTGTCTTCAAGACGTAGTTTTTGCTGAGGTCCAGACCTTCTAGGTCTAGGCTAGAGGTAACCACTTTGTAAGGGGCGACTTGCACGCCAGCTTTTTTTGCCAAAAAATCCTTCTCAAAAATGCGGTTCTGGGAAATGCGGAGGAGGTCTGTCCCCTGAGGGAGCTGGCCGTCCTTGATGACCGCGTCCAGTCCGTCAGCATCGACATTTTCAAACTCGTAGGTCAGGACATCGCACCGCTCCGCCAACTGTTTGAGGGCCGCCACATCGTGATAGGGAGCGACGATGACCTCGCTTACCTTGGAGGCTGGGCAGTCCGCCGCGGGATCCAGCGTGATCACTTTGTGACCCATATAAATGGCAGAAATAGCCATCATCTGCCCTAACTGACCGCCACCGATAATTCCAATTGTCTTAGATGAGGTCATCTGTCATCGCCTCCGCAATTTTTTCCTGTTCCTTGGCAAAATCTGCCAGCTGAGCTGCAATGGTTTGGTCTTCAATGGAGAGAATGCGAAGAGCTGTCAGAGCTGCATTGGTCGCACCTGCTTCACCGATTGCCATGGTCGCAACAGGTACACCGCCAGGCATCTGCACAATAGAGTAGAGCGAATCCACACCGCTGAGGGCACGGGACTGGACTGGGACACCGATGACAGGCAGGGTGGTCTTGGCTGCTACCATACCTGGCAAATGAGCCGCACCGCCCGCTCCTGCGATAATAACCTTGATGCCACGGTCACGCGCTTCCTCGGCGTGACGGAACATGAGGTCTGGGGTGCGGTGGGCAGAGACCACTTTCTTTTCATAGGCTATGCCAAATTTGTCCAGCACTTCGGCTGCTTTTTTCATGGTTTTCCAGTCGGAACTAGAACCCATGATGATGGAAATTGGAATGTTCATGCTTGTACTTCCTTTTCTTTATCCCTTATTTTACGGCCTTACTTCCAATATCTGTCCGATAAAAGAGGCCTGTCGTGTCTTGTTTCTTCAACTCCGAGTAAATTTTTTCTTGGGCTTCTTGGACGGTGTCTGCTGTGGTAACCAGCATATAGACCCGACCGCCGTTTGATAGCAGTGCTCTGCTATTTTCCGCAAAACGAGCCCCTGCATAGTAGGTCGTGATGTCTCCCTCGGTCCTTGCTGGCAAGACCACACCTTTTTCGTAATCCAAAGGATAGCCGTTTGATGCCACCACTACCCCAAGCGTCACGCCACTATCTAGCCAAGTCAGCTGTGTCGTGCGTTTGTGGAGGATGTCGTCAATGTTCTGAGCAAAGTCAGAGGTCAGACGAGGCAGGATAATCTGGGTTTCCGGGTCGCCAAAACGGGCGTTGAACTCGATGACCTTGGGACCTTGGTCGGTCAGAATCAAGCCAGCATAGAGCACGCCCAGATAAGACCGCCCTTCCGCAATCATGCCGTCCAGAATAGGCTTGACAATGGTGTCAACCGCTGTGTCCACCACGCTTTGAGGCAGGTGGGGAACAGGAGCGTAAGCCCCCATACCGCCTGTGTTGGGACCTTGATCGCCGTCAAAGGCACGCTTGTGGTCCTGGGCTGTCGGCAGGATATAGAACTGGTCGCCGTTGACCAGAGCAAAGAGGGAAAACTCCTCACCTGCCAAGAACTCCTCGATGACCACGCGGGCACCTGAGTCGCCGAACTTGTTGTCCAAAAGCATCTCATGTGCCGCATCGACCGCCTGCTCAACGGTTTCCGCCACAACTACTCCTTTCCCTAACGCCAAGCCGTCCGCCTTGACCACGATGGGAGCCCCCTGCTCTTCGATGTAGGCTTTGGCTTCTTCGAAGTTGGAAAATGTGCCAAAGGCTGCTGTTGGAATACCGTATTTGACCATGATTTGTTTGGCAAAGTCTTTTGACCACTCCAGCTCCGCGGCTAGACGACTCGGACCAAAAGCTTTTAGTCCCGACTGTTCAAAATCATCAACGATACCTGCTGCCAGAGCATCGTCTGGACCAACAAAAGTCCAGGCAATGTCATTTTCCTTTGCAAAGTTGATTAATGCAGAATGTTCGGAAATTCCGATATTGACCAATTCAATACCGTCTAAAGTCATTCCGTCATTTCCAGGAGCGACAAAGACCTGTTCTACCTGCTCAGACTCTAACAATTTCTTTGCTATAGCATGTTCACGACCACCAGACCCAACAACCAAAAGTTTCATTTTTCACACCTCAAAAACGGATTTTATATAAACAGTATAGCAAAAACAGACGTATTTTGATAGAAAAAGCAGGGGAATGTTCGGGAATGGAAAAAGCTCACACGAGGTGAGCAAATTATCTAAAAGAATGTACTGTTATTGAATAGTAGTCTCTACTTGCCTAGCCTCCTCTTTTTCCAACTGCTCCATTTCAGAAAATAATTTACTAGCTACATTATTGATACGATTTATAACATCTTGTAAGTTGGAGTGAAGGGCATCTGTAATATTATGAAGGTGAATCCGTACTAAATCACTGTTTTCTGGTTTGTTAAAAGAGTGTAGTAAATCTACAGTCGCAACCTGTAAACGTAAGTTTTCTGTGGCTATTCCTAGTTCCAGTCCCAATTCACTAAACTGATTTTTATTTAACATTGCTATTATCCTCACTTTCATATTTACGAGAACAGCTTAACGGACTAGACTGAAAATATTCTAAAAAAAGTAACACCCCAACTTCTCCAGCCGGGGTGTTCCTCTTTCTCCAAATTTCTCAATGTCTAAAATGTCTTACTCCCGTAAAGACCATAGTCAAGCCGTACTTGTTGGCCATGTCAATGGAGTCTTGGTCGCGGACAGATCCTCCCGGCTGAATGATAGCCTTGATGCCTGCCGCTGCGATTTCTTCCACGTTATCAGCAAAGGGGAAGAAGGCATCCGACGCCAAAACGGCTCCTTCCAAACGGTCCTTGGCTTGCTCGATAGCGATGCGGACGGAAGCCACACGGTTGGTTTGCCCCGGTCCCACGCCCAAAGTCATCTTGTCATTGGTGATGATGATGCCGTTGGACTTGACATACTTGGAGGACTTCCAAGCGAACTCCATGGCCGCCCACTCTTGCTCGGACGGTTGACGCTCGGTCACCACCTGCCAGTCCGCGGGGCTTTCCACCACCACGTCCTGATCCTGTACCAAGAGCCCGCCGACAACGCCTGTGAATTCCTTCTCAACTTCGCTCGCATCCTGTGCGTCAAAGGCCAACTCCAAAATCCGAAGATTTTTCTTTTTATTGGTCAAAATAGCTAGCGCTTCTGCCGAGTAGCTCGGTGCGATGATGATTTCTAAGAAAATCGGGTGCATCTTTTCAGCCGTCGTAGCATCTACTTCTCTGTTCAGCACGACGATGCCTCCGAAAATCGATACTGGGTCAGCTTCATAAGCGTAATCCCAAGCCTGTTCAATGCTTTCTGCCTGCCCGATACCACAAGGGTTCATGTGTTTGAGAGCCACAACAGTTGGACGGTCCTTAAAATCACGGATAATCCGAATGGCTGCATCCGCATCACGAATGTTGTTGAAAGATAATTCCTTACCATTTAACTGCTTAGCAGAGGCAATCGAATAATCTGTTGGAAGGGCATTTTGGTAGAAATCCGCATTTTGCTGGGGATTTTCTCCGTAACGCATCGGCTGATTGAGGTCATAAGTAATGGTTAATTTTTCAGGCTTATCTTCGCCTACTTGCTTGGTAAAATAATCTGCTATTAAGGCATCGTAAGCTGCGGTATGACGAAATACCTTTGCAGCCAGTTGCTGACGTGTTGCATAGCTCGTTTCCCCCTGCTCTGCAATTTCCCCTAAAACCGTCGGATAATCTGTCGGATTCACTACAACTGTTACGCTGGCGTGGTTCTTGGCTGCCGAACGAAGCATAGAGGGACCACCGATGTCAATATTCTCCACCGCTAAATCATAGGTCACATCTGGACGTAAAATAGTCTCTTTGAAGGGATAAAGGTTAACCACTACCAAGTCAATCAAGCCGATTTCATGGTCGCTGGCTGCTTGTAGGTGGCTGTCCAAATCCCGACGTGCTAACAAACCACCGTGTATTTTCGGATGAAGAGTCTTGACACGACCATCCATCATCTCAGGAAAACCAGTCACATCATCAATGGCGATGGTAGTTACACCAGCCTGATCCAAGGCAACCTTGGTACCACCGGTGGAGATAATTTCCCAACCAAACTTGGTCAATTCTTGGGCAAACTCTACAATGCCTGCCTTGTCGGATACGCTAATTAACGCACGTTTTGTCATGATTTCTCCTTATTTTCTCACTACCCCCAACTCCTCCAAGACTGCTGGATAGAGTTGGTATTCTGCTTCATGTATTCTAGCTTCGAAGGTTTCCAGGGTATCCTCAGCCAGTCTAGGCACACGGACTTGTTTGATAATTTGTCCTGTGTCAACGCCGCTATCAACCCAGTGGACTGTTACGCCACTTTCAGATACTCCTGCCTGCCAGGCATCTTCAATCCCATGGGCTCCTGGAAATTCAGGCAAGTAGGCGGGGTGGATATTGATGATCCGACCTTCGTACTGAGTCAGCAGGGTTGGTCCCACAATCTTCATATAGCCTGCCAAGACCACCAAGTCAATTTGGTGCTGGTCTAATAGTTGGATAAGGGCTTCTTCGTAGGCCTGCTTATCCTCAAACTCTTTTAGTTCAAAAGTAAAAGTCGGTACGCCTAGTTTTTCAGCCCGTTCCAAGACATAGGCATTTCTACGGTCTGAAAAAACAAAGATTACCTCAAACTGCTCTGCGATAACTTGAAAATTGGAGCCGTTGCCTGATGCAAACACTGCTATTCGTTTCATTTGATGACCACACTCTTATCTTCCTTGGCGATGATGCGACCAATGGTGTAAACTTCCTCGTCAACTAGTTGACAGACACTGTCAACCTTGTCTGGACTGACAGCCAGAACTAAACCGATACCCATGTTGAAAATTTCAAACATTTCTTCATGCTTGATGTGGCCGTATTTTTCAAGAGCTGTAAAGATTGGAAGGACTGGAATCTTGTCCTCTTCAATTTCAGCTGCTAGATTGTCTGCAAACATACGGGGAATATTTTCGATGAAACCACCGCCTGTGATATGGGCAATGCCGTTGACCAGCCCTGCTTTTACCAGAGGCAATACCTGCTGGACATAGATGCGGGTCGGCTCTAAGAGGACATCCTTCAGAGCTCTGCCATTGAGCTCTGGCAACAGAGCGTCGCCAGAAACATCTGCAAAAACTCGTCGGACCAAAGAATAGCCGTTGGAGTGGATGCCGCTGGAAGCTAGTCCGAGGAGAATGTCGCCCTCCTGGACCTTACTGCCGTCGATAATCTGGGACTTCTCCGCAATGCCGACAGCAAAGCCAGCCAGGTCATAGTCATCCTCTCCGTACATACCAGGCATTTCAGCCGTTTCACCGCCAATCAGGCCGCAACCAGCTTGGACACAGCCTTCAGCCACACCGGCCACCACCTGCTCCAGCTTGGCTGGTTCATTTTTTCCTGTCGCGATGTAGTCGAGGAAATAAAGTGGCTCCGCACCTGCTGCGATGATGTCATTGACACACATAGCCACGCAATCCTGGCCAATCGTGTCGTGCTTGTCGTACTGAATCGCCAACATGAGCTTGGTGCCGACACCGTCTGTTCCTGATACCAAGACTGGCTCTTTGACATCCAGTTTGGTCAGGTCAAACATACCGCCAAAACCACCAAGAGCTCCCATCACACCCAAGCGTTCTGTCCGAGCTACGTGTTTCTTGATACGCTCGACAACTTCATATCCAGCTTCGACGTCAACGCCCGACTGGGCGTAGGCATTTTTATTTGTCATTTTGATTCCTTTCAACAGTTTACAGGTCTGTCAAGTAACGTTGACACCTCTGTCACTTACTTGACGTTTTCAATGTAGAAACTCGTTTTCTCTTCTAGGCTACGGAGATATTCTTCCTCATAGTCATAGAGAGGCGTTGGAAATTCTCCATCAAAGTAGGCCACACAGAGCCCGCCTTTTGGCGCATCGGTTTCGATGCCTATGGCTTCAATCATCCCCTCAAGAGAAAGGTAGGTCAGACTGTCTGCCCCAATAATCTCACAGACTTCCTCAACTGTATGGTTGGCTGAAATCAGCTCCCGACGGGTCTGAATATCAATGCCATAGAAACACGGGTACTTGAGTTCTGGGCTACCGATAGCCACATGGACTTCTTTTGCCCCTGCATCACGAAGAAGCTGGACAATGCGGCGGCTAGTTGTACCGCGAACAATAGAGTCGTCAATCATGACCACGCGCTTGCCTTTGACAACACTTGAAACGGCTGACAACTTCATGCGAACCCCCTGCTCCCGCAATTCCTGGGTCGGTTGAATAAAGGTCCGCTGGGTATATTGGTTTTTAATCAGCCCCATTTCATTTGGCAAACCAGATTCCTCTGCAAATCCCATAGCCGCAGATAGGGAAGAATTGGGCACACCAACGACAATGTCTGCTTCCTGTTGAAATTCCTGGGCCAAACGACGTCCCATATTTTTACGAGCCGTGTGAACATTGACCCCATGAATCACCGAATCTGGGCGAGCAAAATAGACATACTCCATAGAGCAAACTGCCAGTTGCGTATCTCTTGTATAGCTATCATATTGAATCCCTGAATCATCAATGACGACAATTTCACCAGGCTCCACATCTCGCACCCAGTCAGCCCCCACTACTTCAAAAGCACAAGTTTCACTAGCAACAACCCAAGCACCATTTTTCATTTTGCCAATTGAAAGTGGTCGGAAGCCGTTTGGATCCAGGGCTGCGACCAGCTTGTCCTCTAGCATAATCAGGTAGGCAAAGCCACCTTTAACAGTATTGAGGGCTTCCTTGATTTTTCCCATGAAGTCTGGATTGTGACTGCGGCGAATCAAGTGCATGAGAATTTCAGTGTCAGAAGAAGAAGAGAAAATGGAACCATTTTTTTCAAGTTCAGCCTTCAAACTAACCGCATTGGTCAAATTCCCATTGTGTGCCAAACCCACCTGCATATCTGCAAAATCAAAGAGGAAGGGCTGGATATTATTGATAGAAGCAGAGCCAGAAGTCGCATAGCGGACATGACCAATGGCAGCCGTTCCTGTCAAGGCTTCTAAATCTACTGGATTTTTGAAGACTTCTGCAATCAGACCTGTTCCACGATGGCGACGCAAATGCCCACCATCATTGGCTAAAATCCCTGCCCCTTCTTGACCTCGGTGCTGCAAACTATGGAGACCAAAATAAGTAACCTGAGCAGCCTGCGGATGTCCCCAAATGCCGAAAACACCGCATTCTTCATTGAGTGATTTAACTTCGTATGTCATATTTATTTTCCTGTAAAAT
The DNA here is from genome assembly GCF_044427405.1 of Streptococcus sp. 2020WUSS089. Lineage (NCBI taxonomy): Bacteria > Bacillati > Bacillota > Bacilli > Lactobacillales > Streptococcaceae > Streptococcus > Streptococcus sp. 2020WUSS089. Next base: position 50,145 of record NZ_JAOTGD010000011.1, read on the forward strand.
AGCGAACCGCTGAAACAAAGAGTCCTTGGTCTTTCTTACCTGGAATGTTTTGGAAAAGACCGTCCTCATACCGCTCTGAATGTCCCATTTTCCCGATAATCTGACCGTTGCGACTGGTAATGCCCTCAATGGCATGGCTAGAACCGTTTGGATTGTACTTAGAATCCATGCTTGGCTGACCTGTAAAGTCAACGTACTGGCTGAAAATCTGACCATTATCCCGCAAGATAGCGAACTCCTCGTCCGTCACTACAAATTTTCCTTCCCCATGAGAAACTGGGATAGCGTGAATATCGCCGACTTGGACACCTGCCAACCACGGAGAGTTGACATTGGCAATCCGCGTTTCCACCATTTTGGCAACGTGCTGGTTGGCATCGTTGTAGAAGAGGGTTGGACTGCTTTCACCCGCCTCCTCAAAGTTTCCATACGGCAGCAAGCCCGATTTGACAAGGGCCTGGAAGCCATTGCAGATACCGATGATGAGGCCACCTTTTTCGATGAATTGGTCAATAGCAGAGCGGACCTTGGCGTTTCGTAAGATGGTCACGATAAACTTGGCAGACCCGTCTGGCTCATCCGCAGCTGAGAATCCCCCTGCAAAGAAAAGAATGTGTGCCTTGTCAATGTTGTCAACCATTGTGTCAACTGACTTTTCAATACTCTCTGCATCCAAGGTCACAAATGGCACCAGATTAACCTTAGCACCAGCCTGTTCAAAGGCCTTAGCAGAATCATATTCTGAGTTGGTACCTGGGAAGACTGGGATGTAGACTATCGGCTCTTCGATAATTTCTTTAGCTTGAATAACTGCTGTATTGGTTACCGCCGGAACATCCTGCAAGTCTGTCGCCTGTTCAAATTCTGTTGGGTAAACCTCTTCTAACTTACCTTCAAAGGCTACCTGTAAGTCCTGCCCTGCTAGGTTGACACCGTTGACAAGGAGTGTGAAGTCAACGGTGGTTTGTCCAATTTTCACAACGTCTGGAATGTCTACTTTCGATGTAAAGACAAATCCGCCAAGCTGACCTGTCAAGCTGGTTTCAAGGTCTGCAAGCTCGACTCTTGCTCCGATTTGGTTTCCAAAGGACATGAGGGCTAGACTTTCTAGAATACCACCATACTTGACTGCACTAGCAGCCGTAATCACGTAATCGCTCTGCCATTTTTCAAAAGCCTCAAAATTAGACTTCATAAGGGCAAAATCAATATCTTCGGACAAAATCTGACCTGGTAAGTAGTAAATGTACTCGCCAGCCGCCTTGAACTCAGGCGAGAGGACCTTGCGACTATCAGCCGTGGTCACACCAAAGGCAACCAGGGTTGGCGGAACTGTCAAGTCCTCAAAGGTGCCAGACATGGAGTCCTTGCCACCAATAGACGGCAAACCAAGCTGAATCTGAGCCTCGATAGAGCCTAGAAGTGCTGCCACCGGCTGACCAAAACGCTCTGCCTGCTTGTCCATGCGTTGGAAGTATTCTTGATAGGAGAAGCGAGCCTTGGACCAGTTGGCGCCTGTTGCCACCAAGCGAGCTGTCGCTTCGATGACCGCGTAGGCTGCAGCGTGATAAGGAGACCATTCTGCCAGATAAGGATGATAGCCCTGAGCCATGACAGAAGCCGTCGTCGTCACACCGTGTTGGACAGGTAGTTTCTGTACCGAACTTTCTGTCGGTGTCAACTGGTGGCGACCTCCGAGTGGGTGGTTGACGGTTGAACGACCAACAGATGAGTCAAAAATCGTCTGCAAACCTTTCTGACTAGCATGGTTGAGGTCTGAAAGAAGGTCTTTCAAGTCCTCTTGTAGTGTTTCGGCAGATGTTACACGTGTTTCTGGTAAGTTGACAGGACTGTCAACTACCTTGGCATCGACGACCACGCGCACACCGTTGGTATCAAGGAAGGAGCGCTCCAAATCAACAATGGTTTGTCCATTCCAAGTCATGACTAGGTTTGATTTTTCCGTCACTTTGGCCACGACAACTGCATGGATATTTTCCTGACGGCAGGCTGCGATGAATGCATCTACATCCTCTGGACGAACAACGACGCTCATCCGCTCTTGTGATTCCGAAATAGCAATTTCCGTTCCGTTCAAGCCTGCATATTTGAGCGGCACCTTGTCCAAGTCGATTTCTAAACCATCTGCCAGCTCACCAATGGCAACGCAGACACCACCTGCACCAAAGTCATTGGATTTTTTAATCAAGCGAGTCACGGCACCATTGCGGAACAAACGCTGAATTTTGCGTTCTTCAATGGCATTTCCTTTTTGGACTTCCGCACCAGCTGTTTCCACAGACTCGACTGTCTGTACCTTGGACGAGCCTGTTGCCCCGCCGATACCATCGCGACCTGTTTTGCCTCCTAACAAGATGACCACATCGCCTGCGGCTGGTTTTTCACGGACCACATTTTCCTTAGGAGCAGCACCGACTACGGCGCCTAGCTCCATACGTTTAGCGACAAAGCCTGGGTGGAAATATTCACGCACATAGGTGGTCGCAAGACCGATTTGGTTACCGTAAGAAGAATAGCCATGTGCCGCTGTTTTAGAAATGATTTGCTGTGGCAATTTCCCTGGACGAGTAGCTGTCAGAGGCTGGGTAATATCACCTGCACCTGAAATTCGCATGGCCTGATAGACATAGGAACGTCCTGACAAAGGATCACGAATGGCTCCGCCGATACAGGTTGCTGCACCACCGAAAGGCTCGATTTCTGTTGGGTGATTGTGGGTTTCATTTTTGAACATGAGGAGCCATGGCTCTTTCACGCCGTCCACATCCACTTCGATTTCCACCGAGCAGGCATTGATTTCATCTGACACTTCCATGTCATCCAGACGACCATTTGCCCGCTCATAGCGACCAAAAATAGTCGCCATATCCATAAGCGTCTGCGGCTTATCTGTCCGACCTAACTCTGTTCGCATAGCCAGATACTTGTCATAAGTCGCCTGCAATTGCTTGTGGAATTTTGAAGCTGAAAAGTCTATAGACCTGAGTTCTGTCTCAAATGTCGTATGACGGCAGTGATCACTCCAATAGGTATCCAAGACCTTGAGCTCTGTTTCAGTTGGTACTCGACCGATTGACTTGAAGTAGTCCTGAATGAAGAGCAGGTCTTCCACTTCCATAGCCAAGCCAGCTTCACGCTTGTAGGTTGCAAATTCTTCCGCCCCATAGCTATTAAAAAAGTCCAAGCTTGGAATAGTCGTATCTGACACCGAAAACTCTTGAGCCACCAAAGGAGCATCCAAGTCCTTGAACCGCGAATCCACAGGGTTCAGCAAATAGTTCTTGATAGCAGCCAACTCTTCTTCCCGCACATCGCCATTCAAAATATAGAGCTGACCTGTATTGACACGCACCTCCTGACGACTGCCCAATAAGAGAAGTGCCTCCTGACTGCTGGACGCCCGCTGGTCAAACTGACCAGGAAGAGCCTCAATCGCAAAATAAGCAGCCTCCGCCAAGTCCAGTTCCGCTTCCGACAAGACCTTGTCCGTCACCTGCTCGGTAAAGATATGCTTAATAGCTTGCTCCAGCAAGTCCTCCTCCAGATGGAAAACATCGTACACCTGCACCAGACGTACACTCATCAAACTTGTCAACTGTAAATTATGGGTCAACTCCTTGCGAAGAGCCTCCGCCTTAATCTGAAAATCCGCCTTCTTCTCAACAAAAATCCGCTTCGCCATATCTTCCAATCCTTATTTCACTTCTTGTAACTTTGCCAATACGACCTCGTAAACCTCGGTCAACTCCCCGAGACCCCGACGGAAAACATCCTTGTCCAGATGGTTGCCATCCGCATCCCACAAACGACAATTATCAGGAGAAAACTCATCCGCCAATAAAATCTGACCAGACGAGTCAACCCCAAATTCTAGCTTGAAATCCACCAAAGTCAGCCCAATCTGTGCAAACAAGTCCTTCAAGAAAACGTTGATTCGTCTTGTTTCTTCCTTGATATAGGCGATTTCTTCTGAACTAGCTAGATTAAGGAAAAAAATATGTTCATCGTTGATAAAAGGATCGTCCAATTCATCTTTTTTATAGTAAAATTCTACGATAGGAGTAGGTAAGGCTATCCCTTCCTCCACCCCGAAGCGTTTTGAGAAAGACCCAGCTGTCACATTTCGCAAAACAACCTCAAGAGGAATAATCTCCACCTTCTTATTCAACTGTTCCGTATCCGACAAACGCTTGATAAAATGCGTCTGGGCACCCGCTTCATTCAATTTTTCAAAAATCAAAGAGGAAATCAGATTATTGAGCCGGCCCTTACCCACAATCTGTTCTTTCTTACCACCATTAAAAGCCGTCGCCTGATCCTTATAAACCGCAACGATCTGGTCGCGGTCAGCCGTTGCGTAGATGTCTTTGGCTTTTCCTGAATATAGAAGGTCTGTTTTCATGAGAATGTTCGCCTTTCGTAAAATATTCTAGTCTTTTCGTTTATTCTAACACACAACATTCGCATCCACAACAAATTTACGGTTATTTAGGAAAAAACAAAGAAAAACGCCCGTAAATTACGAACGTTTTTTCACTTCTTCATAAATAAAATCAACAATATCAGATAGGACCTCAAACTGCTCAATAGCAGCATCTGGGACATCTACATGAAATTCATCCTCCAAATTAAGAACAAATTCCATGATTTCTACTGAATCTGCTGCAATATTATCTGCCAAAGTAGATTCAGGTTGAACTTGAAAATCTTCTCCCTTTTCATCCTGAATTAATTCAACAACCCGCTGATAGACCTGCTCTCTAGTCATGACTCTCCTCCACTACTGAAAATTTGGCCACTGATTTTTCAACAATACCAGCCTCCAAAATCGAACGCGTCTGCTTGATCGTATAGAAAATTGACTGAGCATCGCTGGATCCGTGCGCCTTGATGACAGGTGCTTTCAGACCAAGCAAGACAGCACCACCTGCAGTTTTATAGTCCATAGCCCCCAAGGCCTTTTTCAAGGTTGGTTTAACCAAAAGACCACCCAATTTAGCACGCAGACCACCATTCTTGATTGAGCCCGTCAACTGACCAACGATGGATTTTGCAGTCCCTTCAACTGTTTTCAGCACAGCGTTTCCCGTGAAACCATCCGTCACGACCACATCCGCCACGCTGTTAAGTAACTCACGCGCCTCCACATTGCCAATAAAGTTGATTGACTTGTCTTCCGCCAAGAGTTTATAGGCTTCTTGGTGAACTGGCGTGCCCTTGGTATCTTCCGTACCGTTGTTCAAAAGTCCCACACGAGGTTGTTTGACACCACGCACATGCTCCGCGTAAAATGAACCAAGAATACCATACTGATAGAGGTGATGAGCTGTATTTTCAGCATTTGCCCCCAAGTCCATCATATCAAATCCCTTACTGTCCATAGTCGGCAAGGTAGACATAAGACCAGGACGGTCGATGTTCTTGATGCGACCGACGACAAAGACGCCTGCCGCCAAAAGAGCACCTGTATTTCCAGCTGACAAGACCGCATCTGCCTGACCATCCTTGACAGCCTTGGTCGCTAGGACCATAGAAGCCTCTTTCTTCCGACGAATGGCCTTGACAGGCTCATCATCTGAATTGATTTTCTCCGTCGTATGGACGATGCTGACACGCTCTGTCACTGTCAAATACTGCTTGATTTTAGCCTCATCACCATAAAGTTGAATTTCAATGTCTGGAAAGGCAGCCAAGGCTTGATTGACACCTTCTACCACTGCCTGAGGGGCATGGTCCCCACCCATAGCATCTACTGCAATACGTTTCATTCTGTTTCCTCATTTTCTGTTCTTGGTTTCATAATTTGCCCCCAAGAAGACAAATCATCTATAAATTTCTTGGATTTCAAGTGAATCCCCACATATTCCTCGTACAGCTGGTCAATAAAAAGCCGTAATTTTCGCTTCATCTCAGGCTTGATGGAAATGGTTTCCAGCTCATCAAAGGAAATAGCCTGAAATTGATCAAGTAGATAGGGAACATTGGGATCCAGATAAGCCCGTCGCTCATCTTGTTGATAGTGTTGCGGACACAAGACACCGCTGTACTTGTAGGAATAGTCGAAAGGCAGGCCAACCCGATGACAAAAAGCACACTCGTGAAAATTCAGACTAATCCCAAATCGTCCCAAGAGTTGAATTTCAAAGATATTGGTCAAAATTTCATAGTCCAAACCCGACTCCATCAAATCTAAGGTCTTGACCAAAAATGCAAAGAGGGCTGGGTCATAGACCTTGTCCTGCAAGGCCGCATCTGCCAAGGCCAAGATGTAGGTAGCATAGCTAAGCTTGAAAATATCGCCGTTAATATTCTTAAATGGCTGTACCTGATGAAAATCTTCGATATAAGACAGACCATCATCATTGATTTTAACGATAAAATCCGCATAGGTCAAAGGCTGGATAGAAGCTACCAGCTTGGACTTAGAGGCATGTTTCACAAAAAACATTCGCTTGCCAGCCTTCTCTGTAAAAATCTTGACCAGCTTGTCATCTTCTCGAAAATTCCGATTGTAAAGGACTAATCCCCTAGTTTCAATTCGTTCCATTTTCTTCTAGATATTCCTTCAAACGAACCATAGCTGTTTGAATTTTCTCCATACTTGCTGCATAGGAAATTCGCACATAGCCTTCTCCATACTGACCGAAGGCTGCACCCGGAATTAAGGCCACCGCTTTCTTTCTCGCAAAGTCTTGCAAGAAGCTAAAGGAATCTTGATTGTAACCCGCAGGGATTTTTGCAAAGATGTAAAATGCTCCATCAGGCTTGATAATTTTAAAGCCCAAGTCCGTCATCTTCTCGATGATGTAATCCCTACGCTTGATATACTCCGCCCGCATTGGCAGAGCATCATCCTTACCGTTTTTCAAGGCCTCAACCGCACCATACTGCATAGCAGTTGACGCTGCAGTCACGAGATATTGGTGGCTCTTGATGATTTGAGCGATGATGGGAGCCTGACTCATAATCAATCCAATCCGCCAACCTGTCATGGCATGGGACTTGGACAATCCCTGAATCAAAATGGTCTGTTCTGGCAAAAACTCCGCAATCGAAGTATGGGGCTGGCCAGTGTAAGTCAACTCCGCATAGACCTCATCCGACAGGACAAAGACAGGATACTTACGTAAGACATCCGCAAAGGCCTGAATCTGCTCTCGTGAGTAGGTCACACCCGTTGGATTGGCAGGATAGTTGAGAATGACAGCTTTTAGCTTATCCCCCTGCTCAATAATCGCCTCTTCCAACATCTCAGGTGTCAAAACAAAATCATTTGCCGTCGTATCGATTTCAACGATATCTGCTCCCACCATATTGACAATCGGCTCATAACCAGGATAGGCAGGGGCAGGTAGAAGTACCGTATCTCCAGCTTCCAAAATAGCAACTAAACTCGCTGATAGAGCTTCTGTCGCACCGATTGTAGAGAGGATTTCATTTTCTGGATTATAGTGTAAATTATATTTTTCAGCCACAAACTCAGCTGCTGCTTGGCGCAACTCCAAAAGACCAGCCATACCAGTATAATAGCTCTGGTTAGCATCGATTGCAGCCTTAGCCGCTTCTTTGACATGATCAGGCGTTGTAAAATCAGGCTCTCCCAAGGTCAGTTTCAAAATCCCTGGAACATCCGAAATAGACTGATCAAACTGACGAATCATCGAAACCTCAATCCGATTCAAATTCTTATTAAAACGATTTAATAAATCCATTCTGCCACCTCAAAAACATATAAAACTATTATAATACATTTTGAAAATAAATGTAAAAAAGAAGAGTCAATTGACTCTCCTCATACCTATTTAACACGACTTGCCTCAAACAAAGGTGACAAGGGACGTTTTTCATGAATACGAATAATCGCTTCCGCTAATAATTCTGCCGTTGAAATATGTTCGATTTTATCGATTAAGCGATCTTCTGCAATTTCAATTGTATCAAGAACAACCAATTTCTTAATTGCTGACTTACTAATGTTATCCATAGCAGGCCCTGACAATACTGGGTGCGTACATGAAGCATAAACAGCTGTTGCCCCTGCATCTGCCAAAGCATCCGCTGCATGACAGATGGTACCCGCAGTATCAATCATATCATCAATCAAGATACAAGTCTTATCCTTAATATCACCAATAATGTTCATCACTTCTGATGTATTCATCTTATCAACACTACGACGTTTATCAATAATAGCAATCGGTGTCTTCAAGAACTGTGCTAACTTACGGGCACGTGTCACACCACCATGGTCAGGTGATACAACAACATAGCCATCACCTACCATACCACGACGCTCAAAATAATCCGCAATCAATGGAGCCCCCATCAAATGATCAACAGGAATGTCGAAGAATCCCTGAATCTGCGCAGCATGCAAATCAATTGTCAACAAACGATTGACCCCTGCTGTCTGCAACATATTAGCTACCAATTTTGATGTAATTGGTTCCCGTGCACGAGCCTTCCGGTCTTGGCGTGCATAACCATAATAAGGCATTACTACGTTTACTGATTCAGCAGATGCACGTTTAAGAGCATCAACCATAATCAAAATTTCCATTAAATTATCATTAACTGGTGAGCTAGTGGATTGAAGAATGTACACATGAGTTCCACGAATGGATTCCTCAATATTTACCTGAATTTCACCATCTGAAAATTGACGAACACTTGATTTTCCAAGAGGAATTCCTATTTTTTTCGACACCTGTTCAGCTAACTTCTGATTTGACGAAAGAGCGAACAATTTTAAGTCAGTAAACGCCATGACAGCCTCCTATATATTTCTACCTTTACTATTTTAACCCTTTTTCCTTCATTTTTCAAACAAAAATAGAGCGCAAATCCACACGCTCTATTTGAAAATTTCTTAATATGGAGGGTAAATGTAGTAAACTGCTCCCTCAGAAGTCGTTGTTGGATTGAAATAACCACCACGATGGTTACCAATATAACGGCGACCCATGTAGTTTGACTCAACAACTTGGATACTTGTTGAAGATTGAACAGCCGTAACCACCGCTACGTGCCCATAATAACCACCTGTCCAAACAGCAATCGCACCTACTTGTGGCGTAGAACCTGTACTAAAACCTTCAGCACGTGCTGATGCTAACCACTGCTTAGCATCTCCCCAGTAAGGACCAACCCATGAAAGTTGAGATTTAACTCCCCAAGTACACTCACCAACTGGGTAAGATGAAGCATCATAACGCGCATTATTTGCTGCCGCTGAACTACCTGAACCTGATGATGTAGATGTTGTAGGTGTACTTACCGTTGGTGTAGATTGTGATACTGTTTGAGTAGGAGCTGCAACCGTTTCAGTCACTGTAGTTTCTACTGGCGTTGACACGACTGGTGCTGATACTGAAGCTACTTGTTGCTGTGCTAGGGCTGCCTGTTGTGCTTGATACTCCGCTTGACGAGCTGCCGCTTGACGAGCTGCTTCTTCTGCAGCTGCTTTTTGCACCAACAATGAATTTTTCTCATCTTCAGCAGTAGCTTTCTGCACAGCCAAATTTAACTTAGCAGCTTCCAATTCAGCCTGACGCACTTGCAATACTTGAGCATCATCTTCCAATTTTTGGCGATTAGCTGCCAAAGTAGTGATTGCCTCTTGGTTTGCCTTTTGTTTTTCAACAATTGCTTCCTTATCAGCTTTTTGTTGTTCCAACATACGGTTATTAGCTGAAACAATCTCACGCATTGCATTAACACGCGAAACAGCATCAACAATTGATTTTGAATCTAAAATTGTATTAATATAGCTTGAAGCAGAGCCATCAACTTGAGCACTACGCGCCTGCTCCTTTAAAGCACCATCACGTGACACAATATCAGCTGACAAACGCTCAATATCTGCCGCCAATGTCTGCGATTCTGCTTCCAAACGAGTATTTTCTTCTGTTAATTTCGCCTGTTCACTAACAATTGCATCAACTTGTCCTTGAATAGCATCAACTTGTTGTTGAGCTTCAGCTTGTTGTGCTGTCAACTCACTAATCTGTTGATTTTTTGCTGCAATCTGACTATCTACATCATTCGCACTAATCACAGCTACATAATTAGCATTAGATAGAACGACTGTACTTAACATAATTGTAGCCAAGATTTTTTTCTTCATATCCGAACATAACTCCTCTATACTTTCTGACTCTCTCATTTTATCAAAAAAATTGCGTAAGTATATTACGCAATTATTACATTTCTATGTCTTGTTTGTTATTCCAAATAAACGCTCAAATAACGGCTGTAGTACGAAAAATAAGGCCAAATTGAATAGTAAACTTGGAAGTAATTTATTAAAAACAAAGATAAACACAGACAAGTTTGTTATATGAAAAATACGAGCAAATGAATAACTAATAAATTCAAATTGAAAAATAGCTACTAGTAAAATCAGAATATTAATTCCTCGCTTGCTGACTGCACTTTGGAAGAAGAAATAGATACAATACAAAACTAAAGGAAGGGTTGTAGTAGCAATACCAATCAGATTAAGATAACTAATATCATATACCAAACCTAGCAAAGTAAATATGAATAATGAAAAACCAAGAGACACATAGTTAGCATAAAAAATAGCTAACATAAGTACCAAATGACTTGAAATAGTAAATAATCCAACCGACCAATTTGTTACCAACGTTGAAATCTGTCCATCAAGTAATAAAATAAAGAACAAGATGGGAAACATGAATATTTCTATCATTTTATTGCGCATTTGTTTGACCTACCACTAAAACCGAATAAATGTTTGAAAAACTAGCTGTCGGCTCAACATATACTTCTCTATTTAAACTGTTACTATTTGATTTAACCGATAAAACTTTACCAATTTGGACATTTGCCGGAGTTGCACCAGCCAAATCACTCGTTACAACATTGCTACCCACTGCAATTTCATCAGCTGAGTTCAACTGATTAATGATAAAACTATTTGTATCTGCATCATAGCCTGATAAAATACCATAAATTTCTTTAGAATCAACAGAAATTTTCACAGGCAACTTCGTGAATTCATCCGAATTCGTAAATAAGGTAACAACCGCCGAATCTGAACTCAATGAACTCACGATGCCAACTAATCCACCATTAGCAACCACAAGTGCATTAGATGTCACACCACTAGTCTTACCAATATTAATTGAAATATGCTCCGACCACGATGAAGGAGTCCTCACTAAAACTGATCCTGGAATAAGTTGTTTTTCAGGAAAATCAGATACCACACCTAAACTGCTACGAAGCGATGCATTCTCTTCTTTCAAGCTAGTATTTTCAGCAGCCATCCCTTCAAGGCTCATAATAGCTTCCTTTAATTGTTTATTTTCCTCGTAAGCGTTCATCAAATCTGTCAAGACATCTTTCTGCTCAGAAAAAAATCTAGTAGGTACTGAAATAACCGATTGAATTGGCGTTACAACAACACTAACGATATTATTTAAATATGGTAGCTGTAACCCTTTAGAGAAAGTCACAAACAAAAGAGAAAATGACAGTAATAAAAAGATAGAAACAACTACTACTAATTTTGAAAATTTATTCATAATAGACCCTCACCAAGATACAATAAAACGAGAATATCAAGCGATAATCTCGTTCACTACGGAGAATAAGGGATTCGAACCCTTGCGCCAGTTACCCGACCTAACGATTTAGCAAACCGTCCTCTTCAGCCTCTTGAGTAATTCTCCATCAATATAATATGGGCACGAGTGGAATCGAACCACCGACCTCACGCTTATCAGGCGTGCGCTCTAACCATCTGAGCTACGCGCCCAAGATAATAAACTTGGACAAAGTTAAATTAATGGCGCGAGACGGAATCGAACCGCCGACACATGGAGCTTCAATCCATTGCTCTACCAACTGAGCTACCGAGCCAAATTCTTAAAGAAATTGCGGGAGCAGGATTTGAACCTACGACCTTCGGGTTATGAGCCCGACGAGCTACCTAGCTGCTCCATCCCGCGGTAGTAGAAAAGGAGGATGTGGGATTCGAACCCACGCACGCTTTTACACGCCTGACGGTTTTCAAGACCGTTCCCTTCAGCCGGACTTGGGTAATCCTCCAATAATATGGACCTTGTAGGACTTGAACCTACGACCGCTCGGTTATGAGCCGAGAGCTCTAACCAGCTGAGCTAAAGGTCCAGCAAACAAGAGTATATAGCGGCGAAGGGGATCGAACCCCCGACCTCCCGGGTATGAACCGGACGCTCTAGCCAGCTGAGCTACACCGCCAAAATAATATAATCGGGAAGACAGGATTCGAACCTGCGACACCTTGGTCCCAAACCAAGTACTCTACCAAGCTGAGCTACTTCCCGATACTATTAAAAATAAAGCTCCCCTAACGTCTCCATTAAGCGAGTGATG